>USKC01000447.1 GCA_900555195.1 uncultured Lachnospiraceae bacterium | reverse complement strand
AAGCCGGTTTTCAGACATGGAGGACAGAATATGAACTATGCTTACATCAGGGTATCGGCAAAGGATCAGAATGAAAGCAGGCAGGTAGACGCGATGCGAAAGGAAGGGATACAGGACGAAAATATGTTTATTGATAAACAGTCCGGAAAAGATTTCGACCGGCCCGCGTATAAGAAACTGCTGGAACGTCTGGAGAAGGGAGATGTGCTGACCGTCAAGAGTATTGACAGGCTGGGAAGAAACTATGAAGAGATCCTGGAACAATGGCGCATCATAACCAAGGAAAAGCAGACGATGATCCTTGTGCTGGACATGCCGCTTTTGAACACCGGAGGGGAGAAGGATCTTACAGGAACATTGATTGCGGATATCGTGCTGCAGCTGTTGTCGTATGTAGCGCAGACAGAGCGGGAATTCATCCGTCAGAGACAGGCGGAAGGAATTGCGGCAGCAAAGCGGCGGGGAATTAAATTTGGCCGCAGGACAAAGGAGAAACCGAATAATTATGCAGAGGTCAAGAGGGAATGGGAACAAGGGAAAATATCAGCCCGGGAAGCAGGAAGGCGTTTGGGCGTATCCTATAAGACCTATTTGAATTGGGTGCGATGAGCAATGTGAACAGCATTCCTGCAAATGTTTTCCATAAACAGTCATGTTTACCAAGGACTGACCGGATGGCGCAAACGGAAAGAAAACGGGGTGGAATGTTGTGAATATTAAAGTAGAAAAAATTTCCTCTGCCTCGCTGATGGTTTATCTTCCTATAGACGGGGCGGGAAGGAGAGAAAGCGGAGAAGCGGACAGACGGGCGCGCCGTTTCCTGGAGGAATTGCTTGCGGTCACGCGCCTGGAAGACGGCTTTGAGGGGCGGGTGTGCCTGAATTATATCAAAGAGAAAGAACCCGATGCATATGAGGCGGCGAATTTTGTGAGGGATGCGTTTCAAAGCGCTGTGAAGGAACTGGAAAGCAAACGGCCGAGGCAGAAGGTTTTCCTCACATCGGAGAGCCCTTTGTATAAGATACGTCTGGAGATTGTCAGGGACAGCCACACAATAGGCAGGGAGTCCGTGGGCGGTGAGGGGATCGACGGGCAGATCCGCACGATCAGCGCGCGGCACTGTGAGATTATAAAGAAGGATTCGCGCGTGTATGTGAAGGATCTGGGCAGCACGAACGGGACGTATCTGAATGGAACGAAGCTGGAGGCAGGGCGGGAGCAGGAGCTGCATGAAAAGGACGTGCTCAGGCTCGCCAATGTGCCTTTTCGGGTACATATAGAAGGAAAATGAACATGGAAAGCAGGAAGATTGTTATAGCCGATGAAGATGAGGCCTATCTCTCCCCCCTGCTGCAGAAGCTTCTGGAAATGACGGGAGCGGGAACGGAGCTGGAGATCATCACGGATCGCAGCTATCGGGAAGCGTATTTTGAGACCAGCAGGAAGATGGAACTTCTGATCCTATCGAAGCGGGATGGAATGATCGATTTCACCCGACATAAAATCGGTTCCGTTGTGCTTCTGACCGAGGATGCGCAGGACGTGGGCGTGGAAGAGGGAAAAATATTCCGCATCTGCAGATATTCCAGGCTGCAGGAGATTTTAAACGTGATAGCCGCCTGCCTGCCCGGTCAGGAAGACAGGCAGGATGACGGCCGTCAGTCGTTTCTTCTGGTGACATCCGCTTGCGGCGGCTGCGGGAAAACGACAACCGCGCTTTCTCTCGCGCTGGCCCTTTCGCGCATGGGAAAGAGAACGTTGTATGTGGATGCAGAATGGGCTCAGGATTTCGACGTTTATCTGAAGAATGCCAAGAGGCTGTCCCCCAGGGAAGCGGTGGGATTGTTCGGGCAGAGAAAAGATGGAACAGCAGGAATCTCTGCCGCGGTGGCGCGGTATGAGGAGATGGATTATCTGGCGCCAAGCGCCCTTTCCCTGGCTTCTTATGGAGCGACACCGGGGATCTTCACACAGCTTCTGGATGAGATTGTCCGGTCGGG
>USKC01000446.1 GCA_900555195.1 uncultured Lachnospiraceae bacterium | reverse complement strand
ATCCTGTACACTTGAACAGGCGGGAAGTATTCCTGAAACGGTGAAACTTTTGGAGGAAAAGAAAAGGCAGGAGCTGCTTCAGCTTTCTGAAGCCCTGGAGGAAGCGGGCGTTTCCGTGGAAGAAGTGCTCGCGCATATGAAGGAAGAGGATGCCGAACAAAGCGAACAGGGAGAACAAATCGCATGAACCGTAGGATGCCGCCAATCCTGCCGCAGTTTTGAAGCGACAGGATGGGCGGCTCATTTTAACGATTGGATGAGAAAAAGAATTGCATCTGTATTCCAGAACCACTATAATAAAATAGTGCGGCTCTGGTAATGAGTGAGCTGCAGGATTACAGAAAAAAGGATGGGGATTTGTATGGAGGGACAAAAGAAGAAATGGAGGCTTGCGGACTGGTTTGGGCCGGTTGATATGACGGAGGGTTCGCCGGGTAAGCGGATTGTGGCATTTGCCATTCCCATGCTGATCGGCAACATTGCACAGCAACTTTATAATACGGTGGACAGCATCGTTGTGGGGAGGTATGTAGGGGATAATGCGCTGGCCGCTGTTGGAAGCGCCGGACCGATCCTGAATTTATTGCTTGTTCTCTTCGTGGGAATATCTGTTGGGGCCAGCATTATGGTTTCCCAGTACTTTGGCGCGAAGGAGAGAGAAGAACTGTCCGGAACCATAGGCTGCAGCATCACGCTCACAGCGATCGCATCGATATTCATCATGATATTGGCGCCCTTTATTGTACGGCCGCTTCTGCGGCTTCTGAATACGCCGGAAAGCATACTGGACTGGTGCGCGTCTTATCTGATGATTCTCTTTATTGGAATTGCGGGTATGGCATATTACAATATTCTGGGCGGTATATTGAGAGGGCTGGGGGATTCTGTCTCGGCGCTGATCTATCTCCTGGTGGCAACGGTGCTGAACATATTCCTGGATCTGCTGTTTGTGGCCGTCTTTCAGATGGGAGTGGCCGGGGTGGCGCTGGCCACGGCAATCGCACAGGCCGTATCCGCCGTTCTCTGTGTGCTCAAGCTGGCGAGGATGAGTGATATTTTTGATTTGAAGCTGAAGTTCTTAAAGCCGGAAAGAAGGCACTCTTTGGATATCATAAGGCTGGGACTGCCCTCTGGTTTGACGCAGGCCATCTTTTCCATGGCAATGATTGTGGTACAGTCTTTAACGAACAGCTTTGGTGAGATGTTGATTGCGGCTAATGTGATTATCATGCGCGTGGACGGCTTTGCCATGATGCCGAATTTCTCCTTCGGTACAGCCATGACCACCTATACCGGACAGAATGTGGGAGCGAAAAAATTCGATCGCGTTGATGAGGGAGCGAAGCAGGGAACGCTGATAGCGGTGGCTGTGTCCACGGTCATTACCATTGGAATTGTGTTGTTCGGCAAATATCTGATGGGCATTTTTACGCAGACGGCTGAATTGGTGGATCTGAGCTTTTATATGATGCGGATCCTGGCAGTTGGCTACATCGCGATGGCAGTCACTCAATGCCTGTCAGGTGTGATGAGAGGGGCAGGCGATACGATGACGCCCATGTGGATTTCCCTGATTACGACAGTGGCGATCCGTGTTCCGCTGGCTTATGGGATTGCATGGCTGACGCGCAGCGCGCAGTATCCGAACGGAAGGAGCGAATGTATCTTTGTGTCTTTGCTCTGTTCCTGGGTGCTCGGCGCAGTGATTACCTTCCTGTTCTATAAAAGAGGAGGATGGAAGAAGAAAGCGCTTCAGACGGGCGGTTCTGGTGGAGTACAGATAGAAGTTTAAGAAGAAAAACGATGGAACGGAAGAAAATGGGCTGCAGCTGCGGCCGTAAAGGTCCAATAAAACAGTATATTGTTTTCGGGAAGCGGCATGAGTAATCATGCCGCTTTTCCGTTTATGGGTCGGATAGACCCAGTTGAGTACGTTTCCGTTTCTCAACAGAGAAACGGAAACGTGCGAAATAGAAACCACCCGCTATGCGGGTGCGCGACGTTAGTTATACAAAAAATC
>USKC01000445.1 GCA_900555195.1 uncultured Lachnospiraceae bacterium | reverse complement strand
AGGACCGGGACGCCGTGAGATCGGTCATGGAGCGCTGGCGGAGAAGGCACTGGTTCCGGTGCTTCCTTCTGAGGATGAGTTCCCTTATGCGATCCGTACCGTATCCGAGACTTTTGAGTCCAACGGTTCCACCTCTCAGGCATCCATCTGTGCTTCTACGATGTCCCTGATGGCGGCGGGCGTGCCGATTAAGAAGCAGGTGGCAGGAATTTCCTGCGGTCTGGTGACAGGGGATACGGATGATGATTATATTGTCCTGACGGATATTCAGGGACTGGAAGATTTCTTCGGCGACATGGACTTCAAGGTGGCTGGTACGCATGACGGTATTACCGCGATCCAGATGGATATCAAGATCCATGGCCTGACGAGACCGATCGTGGAAGAAGCGATTGCAAGAACCAAGGAAGCGCGGGAATATATCCTGAATGAAGTGATGACGCCCTGCATCGCAGCTCCCAGGCCGCAGGTTGGCCCTTATGCGCCGAAGATCATTTCCATCCAGATCGATCCGGAGAAGATCGGTGATGTGGTGGGACAGCGCGGCAAGACGATCAATGAGATCATCGCCCGCACCGGCGTGAAGATCGATATCACGGATGATGGAAAGGTATCCATCTGCGGAACCGATAAGGAGATGATGGATAAGGCGGTGGAGATGATTAAGATCATCACCACGGATTTCCAGGAGGGACAGATCTTTAAGGGAACGGTTGTAAGTATTAAGGAATTTGGCGCATTCATCGAATTCGCGCCCGGCAAGGAAGGAATGGTTCATATTTCCAAGATTGCAAGGGAACGCATCAATCGCGTAGAGGATGTTCTGACCCTGGGAGATACGGTAACTGTGGTATGCCTGGGCAAGGATAAGATGGGAAGAACCAGCTTCTCCATGAAGGATGTGGCACAGGTCTGATCTCCCCGAATCAAGATAAATATGCAGCAGTTCAGATAAGTCTGACTGTGCTGTAAAAGTTCATATAGTATATGAAACAAAAGGCTTCTCATGACCGGGACTTCGGCCCCGGCGGAGGGCCTTTTTTGTTATTTCTACATGTACAATTTCTCCATGAATGCATTCTATCCAGGCGGCGGACTTCATATACTGAGATAAGCAAACCGGTAGACAGGCCATGTCGGAAGGCGGTTTGCGCAGAAGGCGCCGAAAGGACGCTGCATAGGATAGGAAAGGATGTTGCGTATGCTGGGAAAAAACGATGAGGGCTTCAAAGCGGGCTGCTTCATGGGGAATGAGGACAGCCGTACCGCCCGTAGTATTCGCACGCAGAAGTTCCTTCAGATCTTTCCGGAAAATAGGAGGGATGAATGGAGACGGACCTCCGCATATGTGGAAAGCCTGCAGGAGATCCGGCTGCGGGCAGGAAAGCAGATTCTGCTGTATATAGACGGAGAGGAATACTATTTGAGAAAGGATGGAGAGCCCGCAAAATGCAGGGGACAGGCCGTTGTGGAAGGGATTTGTGCGTGCAGGGAGGAATTGGAAGAACTGTTGTCCTATGCGTGCAGCGGTTCCATGTACGCTTATGAAGAAGAATTGGGCAAGGGGTATCTGACGCTCCCCGGAGGCCATAGAATGGGGCTGGTGGGGGAAGTGACCCTGGATGGAGAAGAGCGGATCAGAAATATAAAACATATTGCAGGAATAAACATCCGTATCGCGCATGAGCGGAAGGGGGCAGCAGATAAGATTCTGCCTTATCTGTATGAAGGAAAGCGGTTTTTGAATACGTTGATCCTTTCCCCGCCGCTCTGCGGCAAAACAACGCTGCTGCGGGATCTGATCCGGCAGGTTTCAAACGGTTCCGCCTGGGCACAGGGAAAGACGGTTGCGGTTGTGGATGAGCGTTCAGAAATCGCGGGGTGTTATCGCGGAATCGCGCAGAATGATGTGGGATTGCGGACGGATGTGCTGGACGGCTGCCCGAAGGCGGTGGGAATGCTTTTATTGCTGCGTTCCATGGCTCCGGGCGTGATCGCTGTGGATGAACTGGGAGGCGTGGAAGAGATACAGGCGGTACGGCGGGCG
>USKC01000444.1 GCA_900555195.1 uncultured Lachnospiraceae bacterium | reverse complement strand
ATCTTCCGTATCCACGATGATCAGATCCTCGAGACCTACCGCAGCGATCAGTTTTTTCTCGCCCTGAATGATGCAGTTGTGTGTTCCCACCGTAATAATATTTCCGCTGACCACATTGCCCATTTCATTGCTTTTGCGGATTCGCTCCACGGCCAGCCAGGAGCCCACATCATCCCATCCAAAAGTCCCGGGAACCGTATAGATATTTTCTGCCTTTTCCATAATTCCATAATCAATAGACTGGGACTGGAATTGAGCAAATTCCTTATGCAAAACTTCCTCTTCCTCCGGCATCCCTATCGATGCCTGAATCCGCCTAAGCCCCGCAAAAGTCTCCGGCATAAACCGTTCCAGATTATATAAAATCGAAGACAGCTTCCACACAAACATTCCGCTGTTCCACAGATACTCTTCTGTTTCCAGATATTCCTTGGCCACTTCCAGGCTTGGCTTCTCGACAAACCTGTCTACCTTATAGGCGCGCCCTTCCATCACATGAGAATCAAATTTAATATACCCGTATCCGGTCTCTGCATACGTAGGCGTAATGCCAATCGTTACCAGATTCCTGTCCTTCTCAGCTACATCACAGGAATCCTTCAGCACAGAAAGGAACATTTTATTAAACTTGATCAAATGATCCGACGGCAGCACCAGCATAATGGCATCATCATATTTTTTCGCCATATGCACGGCGCCCAGACCGATACACGGCGCCGTATTCCTTCCTACCGGTTCACAGAGAATATTTTTCTCCGGAATTCCCGGGAGCTGACTCCGAACCAGTTCTTTATAATCTTTGTTTGTAGCGATATAGATATCTTCCATATCCACCACAGAAGAAATCCTCTCCACTGTCAGCTGAATCATGGTTTTCCCGTCATCAGTCAAAGACAGAAACTGCTTCGGCATGTTTTTCCTGCTTTTCGGCCAAAAGCGCTCTCCGCGTCCTCCCGCCATAATCAAGGCTGTAATCTTCATGTTCTTCCTCTCTTCCTGATCTTTTCCCGATTAGTCTCTGCCATACATGTCGCGGGTATACACTTTATCCTTCACATCCTCCAGAACATCATCCCAGCGGTTGGTAATGATCACATCCGAGATTCGCTTGAACTCATCCAGATCCGAAATCACACGGGAGCGGAAAAACTCGCTTTCCTTCATAGTGGGTTCATAAACCACCACTTCGATTCCCTTTGCCTTAATCCGCTTCATGACTCCCTGAATGGAGGAATGGCGGAAATTATCAGAATTCGACTTCATTGTCAGCCGATATACGCCCACAATATTCGGATTCCGCTCAATCACACGCTCCGCAATAAAATCCTTTCTGGTCCGGTTGGAATCCACAATCGCTGCAACGATATTATTCGGTACATCCTTATAATTCGCCAGCAGCTGCTTCGTATCTTTGGGCAGACAATAGCCGCCATAACCAAAAGACGGATTATTATAAAAATCACCAATACGCGGATCCATGCACCCGCCATCGATAATCTGTCTGGTGTCCAGGCCGCGAACCTCAGCATAGGTATCCAGCTCATTAAAGAAAGAAATCCGCAGTGCCAGGTACGTATTAGCAAACAGCTTGATCGCTTCCGCTTCCGTGAGCCCCGTATATAACACAGGAATATCCTTCTTTATCGCGCCTTCGCGAAGCAGTCCCACAAACTCTCTGGCCCGATCGGAATCTTCACCAATAACAATGCGGGAAGGATACAGATTGTCATACAGCGCATGTCCTTCACGCAGAAATTCCGGTGAAAATACAATATTGTTTGAATGATATTTCTCCCGGATCATCTTCGTGTAGCCTACCGGGATCGTCGATTTAATAATGATCAGCGCATCCGGAGCATAGCGCGGTACCTTTTCCAGAATATCCTCCACCGAACTGGTATCGAAATAATTCTTCTTCGGATCGTAGTTAGTAGGTGTCGACACGATCACAAACTCCGCTCCGGTAAATGCCTCCTCCGGATCCAGCGTAGCCCTCAGATTCAGCGGCAGAAAAGTCGTTCAAGCCACCAAAAAATAAGTACAAAGTAG
>USKC01000443.1 GCA_900555195.1 uncultured Lachnospiraceae bacterium | reverse complement strand
CCAACTACATCCGTTGGATGGAAGAAGCGCGCACGGATGCGCTGGAGCAGATCGGCCTGCCTTATGATAAAATCGAAGGGGCGGGCATTCTGATTCCTGTGCTGAGCGCTTCCTGCGAATACAGGATTTCGTTCCGGTATGCGGAACATTTTCGTATCAGGGTACTTCCGGATGGTTTTGGAGGTATTCGGATGGCGTTGAAGTATGAGATCTACGGAAGCGAGGATGGAAAGCTTCATGCGCTTGGGCAGACGGGCCATTGCTTTCTGGACAGAAATATGAAACCAGTTCATCTGAAGCGGGACTATCCCGAGATTTATAACCGTCTTGAAGCGTATATGGGAGGGAAAGCCTGAAGAAAGCCAAAGCCTGAAGAAAAGTCTTAAGAAAACCAAAGCCATTCAGGCCTGCTGAAAGGTTATGGCTATGGTGTCTTTCTTCCCTGGTGCCTGCCATATTCTCCGGGCGGACAGCCGCAGCATTTTTTAAAATACCTGGAGAAATGTGCCAGGCTGCTAAACCCGCACAGGCGGGCGACTTCATTGACCTGCAGAGCTTCATTGCTCAGCAGGTTTTTTGCTTTTTCAAGCCGCACCTGAAGCAGATCGTACTTGGGGGATGTGGAGAAGAACTTGCGATAGTAGTGATAAAACTGACTCTTCTCCAGGTTGGCATATCCACAGAGGCGTTCCAGGTTCCAATCTTCCTGGCAGTCGGTCAGCATGCGTAGACGGAGACTGAGAAAGAGTGGATAAAGATTTTCCTGATCCTGCACATTGGCGGTTCTAGACAGGCTTCTTGAAAGGGAAATGAACATTTGAGTGCAGAGCGCATGGATATAAGCTTCCCGGTGAGGCGAGTTGGAAAGGTATTCCTGCTGGAGCCGGCGAATGAAGTCGTCAACTTCCACATAATTTTCCGGATAGAAGATTTGATTGGCCGGGATCGCGTAGCTGAGAGAAGGATCTTCGCCGGAAGAAAAGTGAAGATAGCTGTTGCCGAACCGGCGTACGGCCTGATAGTGCTGCGGCTGCCCCGGAGTATAGAGGAGACAGGCGTTTTCTTTGGTGATCTGAAGCTCCCCTCCAAGATAAACCTTCATGGGCGTTTTGAAGAGGAGAAACAGGTAATCTCCGCTCCCTTGGGGGCGGAAAATGGTGTCATAGTCCTGGTTGAAACGGCTGTATTCACAAAAATTGACGGTGATCATCAAAAAACTCCTTTCACGGAAGTTAGCAAAAGGCTGAGGAGGCATGCCGGATGTCTCGAAAAGCCGCAGACCGCGGCGGCCATAGGGGTTCGCAGAAAGGATAGCACAGAACCGGAAGAAAAGTCAAATATTCCGGAAGAAAAGGGATGGAAGAAGAAGACGCACTCTCTTATGATAGAATAAAAAGAGCGGCCGTGGGGAAATGTTGCGACGGCGGAAGGGAGAGCCATGAAAAAAGGACAGATTATTGTAGACAAGTATTTTCTTACCGGCAAGGTAGATAAAAGAATTTTCGGTTCTTTTATCGAACATCTGGGACGCGCTGTATACGAGGGGATTTATCAGGAGAACAGCCCGTTTGCAGACGAGCAGGGTATGAGAAAGGATGTGCTGGATCTGGTGCGTGAACTGCAGGTGCCGATCGTGCGTTATCCCGGGGGCAATTTTGTATCCGGATATCATTGGGAAGACGGTGTGGGACCGAAGGATCAGAGACCTTCTAAGGTAGATCTGGCATGGCAGGTGATCGAGACCAATCAGTTTGGATTGAATGAGTTCGTGGACTGGTCGAAGAAAGCGGGTTCTGAAGTCATGATGGCTGTGAACCTGGGAACGAGAGGACCGGAAGAGGCGAAGGATGTGCTGGAGTACTGCAACTTTGAGAAAGGCACATACTACAGCGATCTGAGAAGAAAGCATGGTTATGAAGCTCCTCATAATATTAAGCTCTGGTGTCTGGGAAATGAGATGGACGGCCCCTGGCAGATGGGACATAAGACGGCTGCGGAGTATGGCCGTATCGCAGCGGAGACCAGCCGCCTGATGAAGTTCATGGATCCGACCATAGAGAC
>USKC01000442.1 GCA_900555195.1 uncultured Lachnospiraceae bacterium | reverse complement strand
TGGAGGAAGTCAGCAAGAAGAGCATACGGGAATCTCTGGAACAGAATAAGGAATTAGCAGAACTGAGCAGGGTGCTGGCCAGGATTGATACACAGGCACAGCTGGATGTGACTTGGGATATGCTGCGCTGTGGGAAAATGTTTACGGAAGAGGCCTATGTGCTGTTTCAGAAGCTGGAATTTAAGAATCTGCTGGGCCGTTTTGAAGAGGCTGCAGTGGTTGTAAATAACCAGAAGGATTTCTTTTGTATGACGAGCGAACTGCAGGAAGCAGAGCGCGCGTTTGCCAGAGCGAGAGAAGAAAAGAAAGCGGCCTTCTATGTATTGGATGATGGAAATAAGGCTGCGGGAACCGCTTCCAACCGATATGATGGAAGCGGCTTTGTGGCGCTCGCATTTGCGGTGAGCCCCAAAGAGGTCTGGATTTTTGTGCCGGAAGGGTTCATGACGCGGGAATACTTGGTACAGCGGCTGGGTGAATTGACGCGTGAAGCCGTGGAACTGACCACATTTCAGGTAAAGACGCAGTACGGATATCTTTCCTGCGATGATACGGACGGATTGTTTGATGTGCTGATTGCCGCGTATCTCATCAACCCGCTGAAGAATGATTATGGCATTGAAGACATTGCGAATGAACATCTGGGGTTGATGATTCGCGGCAGAAGTCAGCTGCTGGAGAAGCTTTCCCTGAAACAGGCTCTTTTGGAACGGCCGGAAGCTTTCTGCGAGTATGCAGGCTTTGCCGTATATGTGATGCTGGAGGCCAGGCAGGTTCTGGAAGAGAAGCTGGTTCAGATGGGAATGAAAGAGCTGTTTGACGGGGTGGAAATGCCTCTGACCAGAGTGCTTTATGATATGGAAGTGGAAGGTGTGCGGGTAAGGCCGGAAGAGCTGAAGGAATATGGAGACGCTTTGGTTGAGCGCATCGAAGAATTGGAACGTTCCATCCATGAAAAGGCGGGAGAAGATTTTAATATCAATTCCCCCAAACAGCTTGGCGAGATTCTGTTTGGCAAAATGAAGCTTCCCGGAGGAAAGAAGACCAAGACCGGCTATTCAACCGCTGCGGATGTATTGGAGAAGCTGGCGCCCGATCATCCGATTGTATCGGAGATCCTGGAGTACAGAGGGCTTGCAAAATTAAAATCCACATATGCGGATGGGCTGGCGGCATATATAGGAGAGGACAGCAGGATCCATACAACCTTAAATCAGACGATCACGGCTACCGGAAGGATCAGTTCTACGGAGCCGAATCTTCAGAATATTCCCATGCGGATGGAATTGGGAAGGCTGATTCGGAAGGCATTTGTGCCTAAGGAAGGGTATCTGTTTACGGATGCGGATTATTCGCAGATTGAACTGCGGGTGCTGGCGCACATGTCCGGGGATGAACAGCTGATAGAAGCATATCGGATGGATGCGGATATCCATCGCATAACGGCGTCCAAGGTGTTCCATACCCCTTTTGAGGAAGTGACGGACTTACAGAGACGTAATGCGAAAGCGGTGAATTTTGGAATCGTATATGGCATCAGTTCTTTCGGGCTGAGCCAGGATCTGAGCATTTCCAGAAAAGAGGCTGCCGCCTATATTGAGGAATATTTTAAAACCTATCCGAAGGTAAAAGAATTCCTGGATAGGGAAGTGGCTTTCGCGAAGGAGAATGGGTATTCTGTGACCATGTTCGGAAGAAGAAGGCCGGTTCCGGAGCTGAAATCGGGCAATTTCATGCAGCGCTCCTTCGGCGAGAGGGTGGCCATGAATGCTCCGATCCAGGGAACGGCGGCGGATATCATTAAGGTCGCCATGATCCGGGTATGGAAGCGGTTAAGGGAGGAAAAACTTGCTTCACGCCTTATCCTGCAGATTCATGATGAACTGTTGATTGAGACGGCCCAGGGAGAGGAGACGCAGGTGGCACAGATTCTTGAAGAAGAAATGAAGGCTGCAGCGCAGCTTTCCGTCAGCCTGGAAACGGATCTGCATACCGGAAAGAACTGGTACGAAGCCAAATAGGGCGTAGAAGAGTGTTTTTCATGGTGGGTGAAAGAAAATCGC
>USKC01000441.1 GCA_900555195.1 uncultured Lachnospiraceae bacterium | reverse complement strand
TGTGCATCCGGCGGCTCTATATCAACAAATTTTATCTGCAACCGAAGTGTAGTAATGAGAAAGGGAATATGGTATTCTGAAACTATCATAAATCAAAAAGACGCAGGAGGAGGGCATATGTGCAGCTGTGGGGTGTGCAGAAGGATAGAACAGACCAAAAGGGGAGAGAATCCCTATTTCGTAAGAGAGTTGGATACAGGTTATGTGGTAATTGGGGATTATCAGAGGTTTCGGGGATATTCGCTGTTTTTATGCAAAGAATGCGCTTCCGAATTGCATTTTCTGGAGGAAGGATTCCGCCGCAGGTTCCTTTGGGAGATGTCTCTGGTGGCGGAAGCGGTGTATCGTGCCTTCGAACCGGACAAACTGAATTATGAGCTGCTTGGAATAGGGGAAAATGTTCATATGCACTGGCATTTTTTTCCGAGAAGGGAAAAGGACACACCCCTTCCGGGGCCTGTCTGGAGGCTGGATCCTGCAGAACTGTACGATAAAAAATATCTTCCAAAAACAGAGGAACTGGAAGAAATGAAAAACAGGCTGAACAGTGAACTGGACAGGCTGCTTGGCGTGGCAGGAGCCGGGAATGCCGAGGCAGGAGCCGGGAGCGCCGAGGCATGGAGGGAAAAATGACATTGATAAAAGGCAGATATCCAATTCTGGATTACGATACATCCAAGAGGGCTGTAATACAGCCCGTCCGGCAGGAATTGCCTCCATTTCCGCAAAAAGCGGTGTTCGCTTTCCTGGGAGAGGAAATAGAGCGGTACGCGTTGGCCAACCAGGGCGAACTGTTGGATGAGTTTGAGACGATTACGGGGATTTTTCCCATCTATGCATGCGAATATAAGGGAGAGCGAATCTGTATGTGCCAGGCCCCTCTTGGCTCTGCGGCCGCGGTTCAGTTTATGGATTATCTGATCGGACGAGGCGTGCGGCAGATCATATCCGCCGGTTCCTGTGGAGCGCTTACTGATATTCCGGAAAATACGCTGCTGGTGCCCCTCTGGGCAGTGCGGGATGAGGGGGCATCCTATCACTATCTGCCGCCTTCACGGGAGGCGGCGGTCAGCGATGAGGGGATACGGGCTGTGGAAGCGGCTTTGAATCAGGCCGGGCTGCCCTATCTGGAGGTAAAGACCTGGTCAACAGATGGATTCTATCGGGAGACGGAAGAAATGGTGCGCTTCCGCAGACAGGAAGGCTGCCAGGTGGTGGAGATGGAATGCGCCGGACTGGCGGCTTGCGCCGCTTTCCGGAAGGTTGACTGGGGAATGCTGCTTTTTACTGCGGACAGCCTTGCGGATGCACAGGACTATCAGGAAAGAGGCTGGGGAAAAGAGAGCATGTCCGTGGCGCTTCAGATGGCGCTGGATGCCGCGGTTTTGTTTCGGGAAAAAAGGGAAAGGATCCAAATACCGCAGGAAGCCCACCGAATAAAAGATGCGCTTGCGGAAGTTCTGGGAACAAAGCTGGAAGGCATCTTTCTCTATGGTTCATCCGCGCTGGAAGAACTCCGGCCGGACAGTGACGTGGACGTGCTGGCTGTCTGCGGACAGGGTCTTACCCATAAGGAGAGGGAACGCCTGACCGAACGCCTTCTGCTGCTGTCAAAAAGGCCGGGAAGCGGCAGACCGTTGGAGGTGTCCGTTGTGCTGCGGGAGGAACTGGAGAAAGGAAGCTACCCTCCTGCATGTGAATACCAATACGGAGAATGGCTCCGGGATGAGATAGAGGCCGGAAAGCTCCCTGAGGCGACACTGGATCCGGACATGCTGCTTCTGCTTTGGCAGGTGAGGGAATACGGCATCCCCCTGATGGGCCCCGAAGCGCAGCAATGGATCGGGCCGGTTGACCATTCCATGCTTGAAAAGGCGATTGGAGACTGCCTGCCCGGCCTGATGAAAAGCCTCCGCGGAGACGAGCGGAACGTGCTTCTGACGCTGGCCAGGATGTGGTATACTCTGTCCACGGGAGCGGTCTGTACGAAAGACCGTGCGGCCCAATGGGCATGCCTCATGCTGTCGGAAAGCTCAGGACCGCTTGCATAAAGGAACGAGCCCGC
>USKC01000440.1 GCA_900555195.1 uncultured Lachnospiraceae bacterium | reverse complement strand
ATGGCTTTTCCTCCATTCCGCCGCAGGCGTTAACTCTCTAAGAGGCAATTATTTCTCGATTCCCGCTGCCTTGAAGATCTTGCTTACCACTTCGGTGGGCTGAGCGCCGTTATTCAGCCACTTCTTTGCAAGTTCCTCATTCACCTTGAACTCGCTGGGATTCTTGGTGGGATCATACGTTCCGATCTCTTCGATGAACCTTCCGTCTCTGGGGGATCTGGAATCCGCCACGATGATTCTGTAAAAAGGGGCTTTCTTCTGTCCCATTCTCTTTAATCTGATCTTTACTGCCATTTTTCTCTACCTCCAAGATTCTTTTGAAATATTTAATCTATCAAAAAGGAAGTCTGAACCTTCCTTTTTTGCCTCCAATACCTCCCATTAAGCCGGGAAGCTGCTTCATCATCTTCTGGCTTTGCTCAAACTGCTTGATGAAACGGTTCACAATACTGATATCCACCCCGGCGCCCTTCGCGATCCTATGCTTTCTGCTGGGATTCAGCAACTTCGGATTGCGGCGTTCCGCCGGTGTCATAGACAGGACAATAGCCTCCATGCGGGCGAGCTGCTTCTCATCAATCATGGATTCCAGTTCCGCGCTCTTGCCCCCAAGGCCGGGCATCATGCCGAGAATGCTGGAGAGTCCGCCCATTTTACGCATCTGCTTCATGCTTTCCAGGTAATCTTCAAAGTCGAATTTCCCCTTCTTCATGCGCGATGCCATTTCCTTTTCCTTGTCAGCATCCAGTTCCAGGTTTGCCTGGGCTTTATCGATCAGGGAGAGCACATCTCCCATGCCCAAAATCCGTCCCGCCATTCTGTCCGGATAAAAGGGCTCCAGGTCGGAGAGCTTCTCTCCCATACCTACATAGAGAATCGGCTTTCCGGTCACTGCCTTTACGGACAAGGCCGCACCGCCTCTCGTATCGCCATCCATTTTGGAAAGGATAACTCCATCCACGCCGATCTTTTCATCGAATTCTTTCGCCACATTCACCGCATCCTGTCCGGTCATGGCATCCACAACCAGAAGGGTCTGATGGACTTCAATGTTTTCTTTGATCTCCTGCAGTTCCCGCATCATCTCTTCATCGATGTGCAGACGTCCTGCTGTATCCAGAAGCACCACATTATTGCCGTTCTTGCTCGCATGTTCCATGCCCGCCTTGGCGATATCCAAAGGCTTGTGATTCGTCCCCATGGAAAAAGCGTCCACGCCCTGCTTTTTCGCGTTGATTTCCAGCTGTTCTATAGCGGCCGGACGGTAAACGTCACAGGCAACGAGCAGGGGCTTTTTCCCCTTCAGTTTGAACTTGCCCGCCAGCTTCGCTGCCGTTGTAGTCTTACCTGCACCCTGAAGGCCACACATCATGATAACCGTCGTCGCCTTTCCAGGCTGCATGGCGATCTCCGTCATTTCAGAACCCATGAGCGCGGTCATCTCTTCGTTTACGATCTTAATCACCATCTGCCCCGGATTCAGGCCGCTCATCACATCCGCTCCGATGGCCCGTTCCTCCACAGATTTCACGAACTGCTTCACCACGCGAAAATTTACGTCCGCTTCCAGAAGCGCCATCTTGACTTCCTTCATGGCAGTCTTCACATCCGCTTCCGTCAGCCGTCCCTTGCTGCGCAGATTCTTAAATACATTTTGAAGTTTATCCGTCAAGCTTTCAAATGCCATATGGTTTTCCTTTACCCAAAACTCACAACAATTCCGGCAGATCTGAACGGTTGCCTACATTCTGTCCTGCAGACAGCCTATAACTCTGTCAGTATCTCATCCGCCAGCCAGTTCACTTCCTCTGAATCGGAAATCTCCTTAATCCGTTCCAGTTTCTGCCTGATCTTCTCAAAGCGGGCCATCAGATGAAGCCGGTTCTCGTACTCTTCCAGCGTCTTATCGCATCTCTTTATCAGATCATGAACCCCTTGCCTGCTGATTCCCGCATTCTGGGCGATCTCGCTCAATGACAGATCATTGAATACGGCATCCTCATAGATGCGACGCTGGTGCTCTGTCAGCAACTCTCCATAAAAATCATACAACAGGCCTTGTTCCACTATTTTTTCCATCTGGTCTCCCCGCGCTTTCTTGCGCTCATGCCGCTTGAAGTATCTTACT
>USKC01000439.1 GCA_900555195.1 uncultured Lachnospiraceae bacterium | reverse complement strand
CCTCCTGGCTGGACTGCTTCTCCCGAAAACCTGTGAAAAAATTGCGCTGTTCTGCGAGGCTGTATGCGGGAAGTTCTCCCGCATGCTCTGGCGGCGTTGTTTGACGCCCGACAGGGCGGAGTTTAGCCGCCATGCGGGGGAAGTTTCCGCAGGCAGCCCTGCAGAACAGCCAATTTTTGAGGCGGTTTTCGGGAGAAGCAGTCCAGCCAGGAGGCTGTTCCATCCGCCGCAGAAGCCAGGGGGACGGGAACCCTGCTCCGGTCGATATGGACAGAGGCGCCAGAGCGGCTCCGGAAGAATGCAGGCCCAGAAGGGCTCTTTTTTTGCATATCTGCACCCCGGATGTCCCGGACTTACGCCCTTCCGGGAACCCAGTATTGACGCAGAGGCAGGAGGCAGCAGAGCGTGTTGAGAAGCTGGCTGAGCAGCATTCCGATCAGATAGCCTTTGATGCCGTAGAGCGGAACCGCATAAAAGACGAAAAACAGGCGCAGCATGAGGCTGGCCATATTCAGGAAGAAGGAATATCCTGTCTTCCCTAGGCCGTGGAGGATGCTGGTGAGGGTGGTGTTCAGATACAGGAAAGGGCACATGAACCCCAGAATGATGATGAAATTTCCTGCCAGCTCGCTGTCGAACAAAAAAATTCCGATGTACTTTCCGAGGCACAGAAAAAGGAAACTGCAGATTCCGCCGAACCCCAGGCAGAAAGAAAGACACTGACGGACGGCCCGTTTGATGACCCTCCGGTTGTTGAGGGAATCCGCTTCCGAAATGGCGGGCATGAGCAGAACGGAAACCGAATTGGTGATGGTGCCCGGAAAGAAGATCAGCGGAAGCGCCATGCCTGTCAGAACGCCGTACACGCTCAGGGATTCGCTGACGGAATAACCATAAACCTGAAGCTTTGCAGGAGTACAGGCGGCTTCAATGGCCTGGAGAATATTCAGACAGAGCCGGTTGGCACACAGCGGCATGGAAAAACCCAGAATCTGACAGGACAACTGGGTATAGCTTTCGCAGCGGGTAGGGGATGCGGCGGTATATTTTCGGGAAAGATTCCGGGAAAAATAAGCATAGGCAGCAAGGAGGGAGAGAATCATGGAAGCCATTTCGCCGATACACAGGCCTGCGGAGGCAACCAGAAGAGAAGGTTCCTGCCCGTTTTTCTGAGCGGAAACGGTGATGAAATAAACGCTTCCCACGCGGAAGACCTGTTCCACCAGCTGGGAAGAAGCCGGAACGGCCGTCTTGCGCACGCCGTAGAAATATCCGTTGATGCAGGAATGGACGGAAGCAAAGGGGAAGGAAAGGGCGGCCACGCGCAGCAGCGGCGCACACCGCGCTTCAAACAACAGCCTTTCCGCCAGAAAATCGGAAAAAGAAAAGACGGTAACCATACAAAGGAGAGAGGCCGCGAAGGAAAAACCGAAGCCCACTAGTAAAATGCGCAGAGATGCTTTATAATCATGAATAGCCGCTTTGCCGGCCACAAATTTGGAGATAGCGTTCTGAAAGCCCGCAGCGGACAGGGAGAAAACCAGGGCCATGACCGGGCTGATGAGCTGATAGATGCCGATGTTTTCTTCTCCGAAGGTGCGGGAGAGAAAAATACGGTAGAAAAAACCGATCATCCGGCTGGCGAGCCCTGTTATGGTGAGGATAAGCGTGCCGGCGATGAAAGGGTTTTTTGCTTTTTGGCTGAGGATTGAGGTCTGATACATGGCTTTTTCACAGGACTCTTTCTTTTCAACAGTATATGCAGCGCGCGAGGTTGACAGAACATGGCAGGAATGTTATATTGAATTGGAAAACGAAGTGAATTACTAGGAATAAAGAAAATACGAAAAGTCAACTATCCTGCGGCAGGCAAAAGAATGGGGAAAGGCCGCTGCAGACGGTGGGAGACGACACATACATATATCGGCCGGCAGGGCCGGGAAAGAGGAGAAGAAAAGATGAAGCAAGTGATTTATCTGGATAATGCGGCGACAACGAAGACGGCTCCGGAAGTGGTGGAGGCCATGCTTCCCTATTTTGGAGAATGCTATGGCAATCCAAGCAGCATCTATTCATTGGGAACGGAGAGCAAGAAAGCGGTCAGCCAGGCAAGAGAGACGATCGCAAAGAGCCTTGGGGCTGCCAACAA
>USKC01000438.1 GCA_900555195.1 uncultured Lachnospiraceae bacterium | reverse complement strand
TGCCCGTGCCTGGGGAACCAGGTGTCACAAGCGAGGGAGACGGAACGGCATATGCAAAGGACTGAGTAGTAACACGAATAGACATATTTCTGAGGGATTGTGTTGACAAAATGACTGATACAGAACTATACTTAGGAAGAAAACAAAATAAAACAACAAATATCGCCTGATAATAATGCATAAAATCACAATAACATTCAAAAATCCAATTCATATTTAGAAAGAAAGGGATGGAAGCAATATGGGGAAATTCAACACAAACCCAACCTCCAAATCGGAGCGGATCCCGCGGCTGGTGGAAGCGCTGTTTCGGGATATGCCGGAGATTGAAGCGGCCAGGGCTGTACTCCTGACGGAGAGTTACCGCGAGACGGAAGGCGAACCGATCATCATGAGACGGGCGAAGGCCTTTGCCCATATCCTGAAGGAGATTCCGATCATTATCCGTGAGGACGAATTGATCGTAGGGAGTTCGACGTTGGCGCCCAGGGGCTGCCAGACCTTCCCGGAGTTTTCCTGGGAGTGGCTGGAAGCGGAGTTTGACACCATCGAGACGCGCAGCGCGGATCCGTTCCGGATTTCGGAGGAGACGAAGCGGCAGCTTAAGGAGGTACATACTTATTGGAAAGGAAAGACCACCAGCGAACTGGCGCTTTCCTATATGGCTCCGGAGGCCGTGCGCGCCATGGAACATAATGTGTTCACGCCGGGCAATTATTTTTATAACGGTGTGGGGCATGTGACCGTTCAGTATGAAAAAGTGCTCTCGATCGGCCTGGAAGGCGTGATGCGCGAGGCGGCCGCGGAGCTGGCATCCTGCGGCTTGGGCGATGCGGATTACGCCAGAAAGCACAGCTTCCTGGAAGCGGTCATCTTAAGCTGCGCGGCAGTGATCGGGTATGCACAGCGCTATGCGGCGCTGGCGGAAGAAGAGGCGCGAAGATGTACAGACCCGATAAGAAAGCAGGAGTTGCTTCAGATCGCGAAGAACTGTTCCCGCGTTCCGGCGAAGGGGGCCGAGACCTTTTGGGAGGCCTGCCAGAGCTTTTGGTTCATTCAGCAGCTTCTTCAGATGGAATCCAGCGGCCATTCCATCTCTCCCGGGCGCTTTGATCAATATATGTATCCTTATTACCGGAAGGATGTGGAGGAAGGAAGAATTGACCGCGACGGGGCGCAGGAACTGATCGACTGCATCTGGGTGAAGCTGAACGACCTGAACAAGGCCAGGGATGCGGCCAGCGCGGAAGGATTTGCCGGCTACAGCCTTTTCCAGAACCTGATTGTGGGAGGACAGGACGAGGAAGGGCAGGACGTGACGAATGACCTTTCCTTCCTGTGCATCTGGGCTTCCGCGCATGTGTTTCTGCCCCAGCCTTCCCTGTCGATCCGGGTGTGGAACGGCACGCCCCATGAATTGATGGTGGAAGCGGCCAGATTGACCCGGACGGGGATCGGGCTTCCCGCCTATTACAATGATGAGGTGATCATTCCTTCCCTGATGAACAGGGGACTGAGCCTGGAAGATGCCAGGACCTATAACATCATCGGCTGCGTGGAGCCGCAGAAGGCCGGCAAAACGGAAGGTTGGCATGACGCTGCGTTCTTTAATATGTGCCGCCCGCTGGAATTCGTATTTTCAAACGGCATGGATGAAGGAGAGCAGGTGGGGCCCTCCACTGGCAGGATGGAAGAGATGGCCAGCTTTGAGGCATTCTTTGAGGCGTATCAGCAGCAGATGGAATACTGCATCAGCCTTCTTGTGAACGCGGACAATGCCATCGATACGGCGCATGCACAGCGCTGTCCGCTGCCGTTCCTCTCCTGTCTGGTGGATGACTGTATCAAGCGGGGCAAGTCGGTGCAGGAAGGCGGCGCGGTCTATAACTTTACGGGTCCCCAGGGCTTTGGCATCGCGAACGTGGCGGATTCCCTTTATGCGATTAAGCAGCTGGTTTTTGAAGAAAAAAAGGTGACGCTGGCGGAATATAAACGGGCTCTGGCGCTGAATTTCGGCAAAGGGTTTGATGCTGTTACGGTGGGGAAGATGGCCGGGCAGGTGATAAAGGAGCTGGATAAGGCCGGGCAGAAGCTTTCGGCCGCACAGGTAGAAGAAATCGTGAAAGGGATCGCCACGTCAAGTCTTTCCGAGGAAGACCGC
>USKC01000437.1 GCA_900555195.1 uncultured Lachnospiraceae bacterium | reverse complement strand
TCCGATCTGGGGAAATGGTTCTGCGCACGCCTCCTGCCTGATTTCGTATAAATATTGTTCAATCGCAAACAGACTTCCTGCGCTAACGCCGGAAGTCTGTTTGGATTCTTAACAGGAACAAAGATGCCGCTTATCCTTCTTTATAGTATTTGGAAAGATTATCAATAAATCCTTCTCTTTCTTCGTCTTCATATCCGCGGAAAAATATGTCGTCAATGTCTTCATGATTGAACAGGAACTGCGTTCCGTCTCCCATGTTGCCTTCCGGGTAAAGAACGCTGATATAATCATATTCAATTCCGCTGCTTTGATCCGTTTGCTTTATTCCGTAGACCATGACCTTCTTTTTCCCGTTTTTCAGCAATACTACGCTTCCAATAGGAAGCAATCCTTTAATTTTCATGCTCCTTCATATCTCCTCTCACAATTTACTCGATCTTACAGATACTTATTATTGATAACAGACAGATACGTCTGAACTGTTACATAGAATACCTATGCGAAGGAAAAGACTGATTTTCCCCAACTGACAACCGCATCGATTCCGTTTTGAACGGAATCACATACCAGATCTGCCGCAACTTCTCCTATATCCTTCCCGCCTGTGAGCCATTTGCATACTCCATTCGCTGCCCAGGTAACAACAACCGCGCCCGCTCCGACTGCCACCGCAGGAGCTGCGACAGTGCATCCCAATGCAGTAAGAGCCGCAGTGATTCCTGCAGACACCCCCGCCGTAGCTACCGCCCCAACGCCAATGTCCGTAACCGTTTCAATCGCAGTCTCTGCCGTCCCTCTTACCAGTGCATTCTCCTGCCCTTCAAATTCCTCCGCATTCTCCCACGCATTGGAAAACAATGTCAAAAAATGCCCTGCCCATTTGGCTCCAACTTTCACTTTATCCGCCCCATTCGCCGCCTGTTTGAATGAAAGATCCTTTCCAAATTGCTTTACGAGCGAAGATTCAAAGGCACTGCCCGCACTGGAAGTATCCAGGCTTTTTAATGCATCATCCAGGCCCAGCAACGCATTTCTCCAGTTCGCATCGCTTCCCTTCGCAACGGCTCCGGCAATTCCGCCTACGCCTGACACAATATTTTTGAGCGCGTTAATTGCAGAACTGTGCGACCATCCGCCTGTAATCAGACCGCCCGCAGCAGCAACCACATTTCCAATGATCCCTCCCTTGGCAATCACCTTCCACATATCGCTCCACTTCCATTGAAAGAAATTCGTCGTTTCGGAAGATTCGCCCTCGCCCACTTGAACATTGCCCTCAATGTTATTCTCATACTGTTTATATGTATTCAGGATCTCAGACAGGGCATCTTCAAGCGATTTGATGCTGCGCTTTTCCCTTTCCAGGTTTTGGATAATTCTGTCCAGTGTTCTGTAAACGGAAGAAAAACCATACCCGGACATACATCTATAAGCCTTGATGCTTCGCAAGTTCGCGATGCTGTCTGACAGTTCCCTGCGTTCGGATGAATACTCATCTATTGCGTCTGTTACGCCTTTCCATGCGACATAAATCGTGCTCATTTTTTCACTCCCAACCTCTCATCTGAACCCGCTCCCTTTTTAACTGCCGTCCCAAACGTACCGCCGGCAGAATATACCCCTTTGCTTCCTCCCTCTTTTTAACCAATTCATCCGGCCTACCTGTACGAACGTCTTTCAGCAATCTCAAGCGCTCTTAACTCTGCGCGCTTCATCTCTTCCGCAGCTGACCGGATATTTTGCGCCACTTTTCTTATTTCCTTCGCATTCCCGCTGATTTCTTCCTGGACACCTTTTACTTTCCAAATATACTGCGGCGAATTATCACTTTGCCATGCCGCTTTCAACGCGTCCGTTGTACGTTCTATCTTCTCTCCCACAAGCTTTTCGATCTTTTGCGCGACTTCATCCAAACGGTCGGCCTGCTTCATCGCCTGAGAATAATTTAAGAAGATCTCATGTCTTGTCATTCGCTTTCACCTCTATATGCTCCCCTCTGCAACAAGGCTTTGGCTTTGTGCAAGAATGCTGTATTCAGCTTCTTCATAAACACCTGCCATAACCACACATGCAATAAATTATAAGCGCCTGATTCACAGTTGTAAAGTTCTTTCAGAAGCCTGGCGCTGCTACGCCCTCCCGCTTCATCCGGCCCATCCGGAAGCT
>USKC01000436.1 GCA_900555195.1 uncultured Lachnospiraceae bacterium | reverse complement strand
ACTTCCTTCGCAGCCAGAGAGCGGAGGTGATCGCTGTGTCGATATTTGAATATAACGAAGAAGAGGAATTGAAAAAACTGAGACGGGCAGAATTCCAAAGCGGAATGGAAGAAGGAATCGCCCGGGGAATAGAGCAGGGGCTCATCCGAGGAAAAGCAGAAGGAAAAGCAGAAGGAAAAGCGGAGTCTGTGCTTCTGTTGCTTGAGATGAAAGGAAGCGTGCTGGAGCATTTGAGGGAACGGATGATCGCGGAAACGGATACCGCCCTTCTGATGGATTGGCTGCGGACAGCGGCCGAAGTGGGCTCAGTGGAAGCTTTTATGGAGAAAACGGGGCTGAATGGATAGGCTCTCCGCCCCGTGAAAAATAACGAATAGTAGCGGAAGTAATGGATGGCTTGTGATATTTAAAACCATGGCATTTCCTTTTCCTGTGTTTTGTGGTAGGATAGAAAACAACGGATGTCACGCTTCGCGAGCCATCCTTATGTTCAACAACGGATGTCACGCTTCGCGAGCCATCCTTATGTTCAACAACGGATGCCGCGCTTCGGAAGTCATCCTTATGTTCAACAGCGGATGCCGTGCTTCGGATCTGTCTGGAGGGTTGGGGTTTTTCGGGGAGGGTTGTATGGGAGAGAAGTCGGTACACAAGAGAGCGCTCATCGTGGAGGCGGCGCGCCGGGTATTTGTGGAAAAGGGCTTCAGGGCAGTGACCATGAAGGATATTGTGGATGCCTGCGGTATCAGCAGGGGAGGCCTGTATCTGTATTTTAACAATACGGCTGAGGTGTTCCAGGCGGTGCTGGAAGCGGAGCAGGAAAGGGAGGAAACGGCTTTTGAAGGTTCGATACCTGAAGAGGCGGCGGCCTCGGATATCCTGATGATGTTCCTGCGGGAACAGAAGAAGGAAATCCTGCGCAAGAAGAATTCCCTTACCGTGGCGTGCTATGAGTACTTTTTTGCGGCCAGACCCCCGAAAAAAGAAAATCTGCTGCGCAGAAGGTTTCAGGAGGCGGCCGGGCTGCTTGAGGAAATCATCGAGGCCGGGGTGCAGGCAGGGGAATTGTACTGCGAGGATCCGGAAGGAACGGCCAGAAATATGATGTTCGCTCTGGAGGGAATGAAGGTTGGCGCCCAATCGATGGGAATTTCAGAAGCTATGGTGGACAGACAGCTGATGCATATGCTGGAGACGATGGTTTGTGAGGAAGCGTAGAAGGCTTTGAAGGTTGGCTGAAAAGAAAAGGAACTGCCGGGCGGATGAAGGATAGCCTGGAACCTTGGGAAGCTGCATCTTAAGAGAAAATGTGGAGGAGCATTGATGGGAAACGTAAGACGTATCTATGTGGAAAAGAAAGCCCCCTTTGCGGTAAAGGCGAAGGAACTGGAAAGTGATCTGAAGAATTATCTGAACCTGAAGACGATAGAGGGGGTTCGGATTTTTATTCGTTATGATGTGGAACACATCAGCGACGAAGTGTTTGAGAAAGCGTGCAGGACAGTTTTCTCAGAACCTCCGGTGGATGACCTGTATGAAGAGGAACTGCCGGCGCCGGAAGGAGCGCGTGTCTTTTCCGTGGAGTATCTGCCTGGGCAGTTTGATCAGAGGGCGGACTCCGCAGTACAGTGCGTGAAGTTTCTGAATGAGGAAGAGGAGCCTATCATTCGTACGGCCACCACTTATCTGATTACAGGGAAGATTACGGATGAGGAATTCGACCGGATCAAGGCATACTGCATCAACCCTGTGGATTCCAGGGAAACGGATCTGGTAAAGCCGCAGACGTTGGAGATCGTATATAAGGAGCCGGAGGATGTGAAGATTCTGGACGGTTTCCGGGAACTGTCCGAAGATGCGCTTTTGGAACTTTACGATTCCCTGGGACTGGCGATGACCTTCCGGGATTTCCAGCATATACAGAATTATTTCAAGAAAGAAGAGGGCAGAGATCCATCCATGACGGAGATCCGGGTGCTGGATACTTATTGGTCAGATCACTGCCGCCATACCACGTTTTCCACAGAACTGAAGAAAATCGAATTCGGGGAAGGATATTACCGGACGCCGATGGAGGGCACCTATCAGAGCTATCTGGATACGCGGGAAGAGCTTTTTGCGGGCAGGGACGATAAATTCATCTGTCTGATGGATCTGGCCCTGATGGGAAT
>USKC01000435.1 GCA_900555195.1 uncultured Lachnospiraceae bacterium | reverse complement strand
CAAATGAGAACCAGGCGGACGCATTCCTCAGAATCCATGCCAATGGGTCGGAGGATCAAAGTGTGAAGGGCGCGATGACGATCTGCCAGACGCCGGATAATCCATACTGCGGGGAGCTTTATGAAGAGAGTGAAAGCCTTTCCTCCCATGTGCTGGAAGGGCTCATAGAGCAGACGGGAACGCGCAGCGAAGGGGTGTGGGAAACCGATACCATGAGCGGCATTAACTGGTGTCAGGTCCCTGTAACAATCGTGGAGATGGGATATATGACGAATCCGGATGAAGATTTGCAGATGGCTTCTGAAGAATATCAGGAAAAGATCGTGACGGGTATTGCGGACGGAGTGGATGCATTCTTTGCTGAGCAGGAGGCGCCGGGCAGCGGACAGGAAACATCCTGATCTGCCAGATCTATGGTGCCCTATCCTTTGTTTTTCATTATACGGCGATTGATGCATGGCAGGCTCAACAGGAGACGCGCGTCTCTTGCGTGTGCCTGCTGTTTTTATGGGCATAACTGTTAAAATCAAATGAGAAACATGGCGACAATTCCGGTAACTATAATACCGGTTACGACAGGAATCATGTTTTTGCGGGCCAGCTCTGCGGGGGAGATGCCGCATACTGCAGCGACCGGAATCACGCCCCAGGGAATGATGGTTCCTCCGCCCACCCAGACGGTGGTAATCTGGCCCAATGCGGCCAGGCTTGCCGCGTTCAGGCCGGTGGCGGAAGCGAACGTTCCAGCAATGGAACCAACGAGCGGAAGGCCGGAGAAGCCGGAACCGTCCAGGCCGGTGATGATGCCCACCAATATTTCAATGATAACGCAGAATACGCTGCCCATCGGAACACGGGCGGAAATGAAGAAACTGATATCATTCAAAATCGCAGGCGCATTTTCTCCCAGGATTTCCACGGCAAAATCGGAACTTCCCAGGAAGAAGAAAGCGGCGATCACGATGACGGGGGCGAAAATGCGGACAGAGAAGACGAACCCTTCTTTCAGATAGTCCACCACATCGCTCAACCCCTCTTGCAGCCCCGAACCGGCAATGGTGATGATACAGGTCAGGATGAGGGCGGAACCGGCGATGAGCGCTGTAGCGTCGCCGCCAAGGATCTGCAGAGAGATCATGGCGATGATGATGGCGGCGAAGGTCAGAATGACCACAGCCGTCAAGATTTTGGAAAGAAGCGGCCGCTTGATCTCCACCTCAGCATAGTCAGAAGTGATTTTGGCCACATCTTCCTGGGAAGTCTTTTTCAGTTCCCGTCTCATCATAAAGAAGGATATGGTCACAACGGTAACAGACATCACCAGCCACAGAGGAATGGACGCCGAAATGAGTTCTGTGATCGGAACTTCTGCGCTGGCGGCGGTGATGGCGGGCGCTCCCTGAACGACGAAGTCAGAGGAAAGCGCCATACCGTGGCCGAAAATATTCATAGTTACGGCAGCCCAGATTGCGGGAAGCTTAACGCGTCCGGCTACGGGAAGGAGAAGGGCGCCGATCAGCACCACAGCGGGGGAAGGCCACAGAAGCCAGGAAATAATGAGCATGCACAGACCAATTCCCCAGAACGCGCCGGAAGGCGTTTTTATGATTTTTCTGACAGGACGGATCATGATCTCGTCGATGCCGATTTTATGCATTGCTTTTGACATCGCGGTAATGAGGGCGATTACGAGCATGATGCCAAACAGCTCTCCGTTTGAGGCGATGATTGCATTATTGAGGATTTGAATGGAAGAGATCACGTTCCCCGTATAGGCGAATCCGATTAAAAGGATGCCGACAATGCATGGAAGCACGATTTCCTTTTTGAAAACGAGACAGATAAGGATAATGATCGTCATGAGAATGAAGATATAGTGGATCGCAGACAGAGTGACCATATGCCCCCTCCTTAATAAAAAAGGGGCATATATCCCGTCAACTTTTGGATACGAAGCCCCGTTACTTTGTGATAAAAATTATCACATAGGGAAGAAATTGTCAAGAAAATTCAGAATACTTAGTGGACAGCCCGTTACTGCCAAGCCCTCCTCATATGCCGTTCCGTCTCACTCGTTTGTGACACCTGGTTCCCCAGGCACGGGCATCCGGCTTCTGCGGCGCAGGGTTCGGCTGCATTCTTTTTCCGCAAACCACTTTAAAAATTGGCTGTTT
>USKC01000434.1 GCA_900555195.1 uncultured Lachnospiraceae bacterium | reverse complement strand
AATCTTTTTCTCCAGGCTTTGCTAAAGTTGGAAAATGTATTCGGCACCTGGCAGAGCAGCCGAAAAATCAGCTTTCCTTATTTCATCATGGACATCAAAGAGTGTTTTGTTCTGGCGGTAAACGATTGCCCGTCCGAACTGATATCCGGTCTGGTTGAGCAGATCCGACAGCTCTTTTCCTGGTTCTTTGAGCAGAAAAAGCTGTTTCTCGGAATAGGTACTGCATGTGCTGGAATTCTTCAGATAAACCGGGCCATGGTGAGGGCCAGAATCGCCATGAAAATGGCAAGGGACATGGAGCAGCCCACTGTCTTCTTTGAACAAATGGGAATCTATGGAATCCTCTTTTCCACGGAGGATCCCGATATCCTGAAAGAATATGCAGATCGGCTTCTGAGCCCTCTAGAAGAATACGACAGAAAGCATTTTCCCAAAACGGACGATAGCCCTTCCAGTTCTATTGGTTATATATCCACGCTGCGGAGCTATATAGAAAATGACCGCAGCCTGATCGGGGTGGCCCGCGCCACCTACACCCATCGGAATACGGTCAATTATCGGATCCAGAATATCAAGCAACTCCTCGGAAACGGCCTACAGACCACAGAGGATCTGCTGCCATACCTAATTGCTTTTTACATTAGAAATATGGGGTTATAAGATTCGGGATAAGATGAGCAGGATTCAGAATTCGGTTTTGCATGACTTTCGAATCCGTCCGCAGGCTTGTTCAAATTGTTCCGATGTAGCCGCCAGATTCATCCGGGTATAGGCTCCGAATCCTTCACCATACTCCTCTCCCGGTTCCAAATCAAGATATAGTTCGTTCACCAAATAATCCCGCAGGGCTTCCTTAACAAGCATACCGCCGCTAGGCCCCTGAATCCGCCATTTCATCCAGGCAACAAAGGTCCCTTCCACTGGAAATAAGGTAAAAGGGCAGCCCGGAATCCCCGCCAGTTCCATCAGCATCCGACGGTTTCCATCCAGATGAATGCGAAGCGCTTGCAGCCACCTAGCTCCCGCTTCGCTGTACGCCCCTTTTACAGCTGCATAGAACAACGGATCGATGCTCCCAAAATGATCCGCATCCCTTTTACGCAAGACCCTTTCCCTCAATACTTTGTCAGGAATAATCAGATTCGCATGATTCACCCCTGTCAGGTTAAAGGCCTTTCCGAGAGAAATTACGCTCATGCCATATCTTCTCCCCTCTTCTATGCTAATGTATGGAACAGTTTTTTTCCCATCAAAGGTAATCTCCGCAAAAATCTCGTCGGATATCACATAGACTGCGTAACGTTCCGATAATTTTGCAACCCTTCTTAAATCCTCTTCTGAGAACACTTTTCCCACGGGGTTATGTGGATTGCATAGCACCAAAAGCTTATTAGCTGGTTCTTTCATTAAGTATTCCAATCGCTCAAAATCAATGCTATATCCCCAAGAAGTTTCTTGCAGCGGGCAATGCACCGTTTTCCTCCCCTGCCTGGCAGCTGCCTGTTCATAACGATAATAAACAGGCGTCAAGGTGATGATCGCTTCTTTGGGCGCACATATTAGCCGTATCAGCGACGCCACAGAATAGATCGTTCCGAACATGGGAACAATCCATTCCGGCTGGATACGCATCCCCCGCTCCCGTTCCATCCACATTCCAATCCTTTTCAGGTATGCTTCATCTGCTAAAGTATAGCCGAGCAAACCATTCTCCAATGTTTTTTTCATCTCTTCCATTATGGATGGAGCTATGGGAAAATCCATTTCCGCTCCGGCAAAACTGGCATACCCTTTTTGCACAATACATGGCGGCGTATATCTTTGCTTCAAGTTTTCCGGCCCCCGCCCTACAGAAGTATGAAAGTCAAACTGCATGTTTTCCTCCAATTATGATATTTCTATCGGCATAATGCCAAAATTGCCAAAGCAAAAATAACCGCGCTCCTTTTCATCTGCTCCACTTCCATAAATTCGTCTGCTCCGTGCATATGATTGTCCACTTCCGGAACCGCACAGCCAAAGGCAACGCCATTTGGAATGTTGTGCACATAGGTTCCTCCCCCTATGGAAAAGGCTTTGCCCTCCTTTCCGGTCACGCGGCTGTAACAGGATAAAAGGGTCTGTACAAATTCGCTTCCTTCCGGAACATGATGCGCCGCATACATCTTTCTTCCATCGG
>USKC01000433.1 GCA_900555195.1 uncultured Lachnospiraceae bacterium | reverse complement strand
AAAGAAGCGCTGTTTCAGGGCACAATGCCGTTTTGCGCATACGATCAAGGAGGCGAGCCTTATGGCAATCTGGAATCCCTGGCATGGCTGTCATAAGATCAGCCCGGGATGCCAAAACTGTTATGTCTACCGGCGTGATGAATCCATCGGAAAGGATGCCAGCATCGTTGCCAAAACCGGGGACTATGAACTGCCGAGAAAGCGTAACAGGCAGAAGGAATATAAGCTGCAGCCCCAGGGCGGCACGGTTTTTACCTGCATGACTTCGGACTTTTTTCTGGAAGAAGCGGATGCATGGAGGGCGGAGTGCTGGCAGATGATGCGGGAACGTTCTGACCTGGAGTTTGCGATTATCACAAAGCGGATCAGCCGGTTTCAGGCATGTATTCCTGAGGACTGGGATGAGGGGTATCCTAATGTGACAATCTATTGCACGGTGGAGAATCAAAGAATGGCGGACGAGAGGCTGCCTGTGTTCCTTTCCCTGCCGATTCGGAATCGGGCGGTCTGCTATGAACCGATGCTGGAACCGATTAATATGGAACCTTATCTTTCTACAGGCAGGATCGACTATGTGCTTTGTGGCGGGGAATCCGGCGAGAGGGCGAGACCTTGCCATTATGAATGGCTCCTTGCGATCCGCGAACAGTGTATGAAGTACCATGTTCCATTTCATTTCAAACAGACCGGGGCGGTTTTCATCATGAATGGCAGAACCTATTATATTCAACGTAAGCTGCAGCAAAGCCAGGCGGCAAAGGCGGGGATTGATTATAATGGCGATCTGCCAACTCCGAAAACAAAGCGAGGCGCACAAGAGACCGCTTACGAAAAGGAAAAAAACTGGAAAGAACATGAAGAATGGCTGAAAAGAGACCTGTTTGAGAGGATAAAGGAGTCTGCGTTCCGGAGCAGATTCCGCCTGAAGGAGTCAGATCGCCAGTATGTACGCGATAAAGGGATGGATGTGATCCGGAGTCATGCAGAAGAATTTGTGAGTAATCGGCTTGCTCCATCGATGCTTCCCAATGATGGGAAGCAGACACCTATGCGGGGGCATCCAGTGTTTCTCGCTCAACATGGTTGTGCATGCTGCTGCAGAAGCTGCCTGGAGAAGTGGCATGGGATTCAGACCGGAGTTGAATTGAGCGGAGAGCAGCAGAAATATGTGGTAGATATATTGATGGAATGGATTCGGAGACAAATGGAAGGAGATCATGCGGAGAATGGGTGATGGATGGAGGAAAACCGAGACTTCCTTTATGATTGACCAAAAGCATATATCAATTTATCCTGGTTCCTCGTCGAGTGCGCCAGTTCTGTATGTTAATACTATAGAGGAAGAAGGGGAGGAACTATATCATACAGTGCGTGATATTTCCCAGATGGATTTTTCTCTAGTTACCATTAGTGGTCTCGTCTGGGAGCATGATCTTTCCCCGTGGGAAAATCTTCCAATTATTCCTAATGGCCTAGCATTTACCAAGGGAGCGGATGATTATATTCAATTCCTTTTAGAAAGAATCTTGCCGGGGGCAGAAACGTGGCTTGGGGGCCTTCCTGTGTGGCGGGCACTAGCCGGATATTCATTAGCCGGATTGTTCGCCGTCTATTCCCTTTATCATACAGCGATATTCTCTCGCGTCGCTAGCATATCCGGATCTCTGTGGTTCCCTGGCTTTAGAGAATACGTTCTTTCCCATAAGATGAAAAGGAGGCCGGACTGTATATATTTTTCTCTTGGTAGCAAAGAGTCAAAAACCCGCAATCCTTTCCTGAAGTCGGTACAACAGAAGACGGAGGAACTTGAAGCCATTTATCGAGGACAAGGAATTGATACTGCATTTGTCCGTAACCCGGGCAACCATTATACGGAACCCGTTCGTAGGACCGCAAGGGGCCTAGCTTGGCTTCTTTCCAAATAGCTTTTCACTGCTGTTTTAGAACCTCATCTATGGGGTTATAACCGTTCAGATGTGTCTATATGGTGAATTTACAGATACATCTGAACGGTTTATAATATATCATCTCTTTCACTTTACTTTGACAACAATGGTAAAAATGTTTCTCTAAACTTATTTAAAATGCGCTAAAGAATTAAGGCAACAATTGTATTGTCTTAAAGTTTTTCAATGTTTTTACAAAATGGCCGTTGAGAGAAGTTTTGTATTGCAATTAAGGGAATGGATTCTCTTTACTTCTCATTTTTGATATTTTCTTTCTC
>USKC01000432.1 GCA_900555195.1 uncultured Lachnospiraceae bacterium | reverse complement strand
TAGACGCTGTCGGAGATTCTCTCCAGCCGTTTTCCCAGCGCCGTTACCTCCCGGAAGGTGCGGGTATTGCTTCCATTTCTGTGATCCACCACAGCTCCATGGAATTTCTCCTCTCCGCCCCGGCTTTTTCTCCACTGGAAGTACTGCACGCTGTTGGCCCCGCAGGCCACCGCCTGAAGGGAAGACAGTTCATGCATGCCCGGACGCTTCTGCGTATTTACGCTCTTCCAGTTCACGATGGAAGGGGTGCTCTCCATCAGCAAAAAGGGCGCCTTTTTCAGACTCCGCATCAGGGAATGATTCGCAGCTGCCCATACGGCGGTATCGATCTCATCCGCCTGTCCATGCCACTGCGGATAGCAGTCCCAGGAAATGATATCCAGCTGCGGAGCAAAGCGGAAATAATCATAAGGCTTAAAGAACTCCATCATATTGGTTGTCACAGGCCGGTCACTGTACTTTCTGACCGCCTTGATCTCTTCCGCGCAGAAATCCTGCATCTGATGGCTCATAAAACGATTCCAATCCAGATTCAGCCCCTGCAGATCCGCTTCCCCAATGCTCATGGGCGCCTGTACCTGAGACCAGTCTGTATAGGTATGGCTCCAGAAACTAGTCCACCAGGCATGGTTCAGATTGTCAAGCGTATGATACCGCTCCTTCAGCCACTTGCGGAACGCATCCTGACAAAGCGGGCAGCGGCAGGTCCCGTCCAGATTGTTTCCGCCGTATTCATTGGAAATGTGCCACATGATAACGCCCGGATGCCGGCCGAACCGTTTGGAAAGTTCATGATTGATCTTCTTCATTTTCTTGCGCATCACCGGCGACGTGGGGCAGAAATTATGGCGCCTGCCGGCCAGCCGTCTCACCCCGTCCGCCTGTACCTGGCGTACTTCTTCATATTTAGAAGTCAGCCAATGGGGCATGGCCCCGGTAGGCGTCGCCAGAAGGGTATAGATCCCGTTCTCATACAGCCGGTCTATGATCTTTTCAAGCCAGCCAAGATGAAACTCCCCTTCCTCAGGCTCCAGCTTCGTCCAGGCAAAAATCCCCAGGGAAACGCAGTTCACATGCGCCTCCTTCATCAGCCGTATGTCCTCCTCCAGCACATCCGGCCGATCCAGCCATTGATCCGGATTATAATCCCCTCCATGAAGCAGATGGGGATATCCGCTTATGATTTCTTTCATCTGTTCATTCCCGCCTTTCTCTTTTGATCCATTCCTTTATGCCTGTTCCAACAGTTCCTTTAACACATCGCTGACGAGGCTGCATTCCTCATCCGCGCAGGCTTTTACATTCTCTTTGGCCGTATGCATCGCGTAGCTATATCCCGCTTCCTTCAGCATGCCAATATCATTTTCGCTGTCCCCGAAACTGAGAACCTCATCCAGAAAGAATCCCTGCTTCCGGGCCAGATATCTCAGCGCGCTCCCCTTGTCCACGCCCTTATTCGTGAAGTCCAGCCATCCGCCTCCTCCGTCAACCACATTCAGAAGGCGGTCATACTTCTCATGAAACCACTTTTCCCAGTCTTCAGGAATCCCCTGCTGCCAGTAAACTGCCAGTTTGATGATCGGTTCCTGAATCTCTTCAAACGAAGTGTATACCCTCACGCGGTTATGTACCTTGTCACGCAGCATCACCGCAAACTCCGGATCTACAGGAACCACACAGGTAGCGTCCGCACAGGAAACCGCCACTTCCGCATCCGGTATCGCCGTCATATCCTGCATCAATGTGAAAGCCAGTTTTCTGTCAATCTCATTCTGGTACAGAATGCGTTCTCCCTGCGCGATCAGGGCCCCGTTTTCACAGATATAAGAGATCTCGTCCGCCACAGGCCGAAGCAGGCGGCGCAGGTTCGGATACTGCCGTCCGCTGGCTGCAATAAAGGAAATTCCCTTCTCCTTAAGCGCCCGGATCAGGGGAAAATATATCTCATCCACCTGCTGCGCCCCGTCCTTTAAAATGGTGCCGTCAAAGTCACTGGCAACCACCCGAATGTTCTCCATCTTTCTTCTCCTTCCGCTGCCTCATCCGCCCCGCCTCATCCGCTTCCGGAGCCTTGGAGGAATCAACTCTTCTGATTTGTTTCACCTTACCAAATCAAAATACGGCTGTCAATAGAAACAGCCGATCAGCCTTCCGCATATGCTGTTCCGTCTCCCTCGTTTGTGACACCTGGTTCCCCATGCACGGCATCCGGCTTCAGCGGCGCAGGGTTCGGCTGCATTCTTTTTCCGCAAACCTGTGAGAAAATTGTGCT
>USKC01000431.1 GCA_900555195.1 uncultured Lachnospiraceae bacterium | reverse complement strand
CACACGCCTTACGACGTATACAAAATTACAAAGCCGAACCGCTTTTTTGTTCCCGCAAACCGCCATTTATCCGGCCTATACCGCCTGTGGAAACAATAGAGGCGAATTCGGCAGCCTCATATTGAGGCTGCCGAAAGGCCGGATGCCGAAAAGCCGCTCTGCTGCAGGTTTACAACAGGACATCCGTCTCATTTTCTGTAAAAATCAATCAAAATATTCCGGATAGATTTCATCCACAAAATTTTCAAGATAACCTGGCTCTAAATTCAGGAAATTGTCCGCGATCATACTGCGGATCCGTTCGGTTCGCTTAAAATACCTCTCTTCTTCAGAAGCAGGAAGTTCTTCAATAGAGGCATCCACCCGCTCAGCAGTCAGATTCTCACGGCACCAGCGGCGCAGTTCTTCTTTCAGGACAGATTCCTCCTTTGCCTTGCCTTCAAACTTATGGAAGGATTTAAGCGAGGACCAGCCCAACCCCAAAAAGGCAATGAACAGAGCGCCCATCACGCCTCCCGTCAGATACCTGGACGGACCGGTAAGGCGAAACGGCAGAACACCCGCCAACAGGCAGACCAGCAAAATCAATCCGATCGTTCCTATAGCCAAAAGCGTATATGCACCTGATCGGAAATTTTCTGCTTTCTGAGAAGCCTCTTCATATATTCTGCCGCTCTGGCTTCCAACAATTTTTTCTGTCCCGGCAGTTCCTGCATCCTGAAGGGAGGAGTCCTCCTCCATATTGGAAACAGGATTCCCTTCCGGATCGCTTGCTTCCTCCGGCGTTTCTTCCCCCTTTTCCAGCTTCCACTGTTTCAGGAATACGGACATGAATCGTTCTGCCCTTTGTTTCTCTTCCGCCGGCACCGAGATGGCCACTGTACCATCTTCCTCGGGTTCCAGCTGCACATCCTTAAGGCCGTTAGCCAGGAAGAAACGGCGCATCTCCTGGATTTTTTCCGCATCTGCGCAGATCAGCGTTTCCCTTTCCACTTCCTTTAGAGAATCCACAAGTTCAGAACCGCAGTCTGCGCATCTGGTTATCCCCTCTACATATTCATTTCTGCATTTCGGACACCACGGCATAAGCCCCCTCCTTATCCATCACGCAGCTTTTCTATTCAGCATAATCAAAACATACCCTGTTGCAGGCAACCGATTTAATATAATTTGCCGCCTGCACATGCTTCGGATGTACCTGATAGGCATCCAGCGCCTCCAGGGAATCAAACTTTGAAAACAGCGCGATATCACGGTTGCTTGACGCCAGCTTACAAGTGCGGACTTCCAGGCTCACAACGCCTTCCGCCACTTCTGCCACTTTCTCCAGCATCTGCCGGATTTTCTCTCCGGCTTCCCTGCATTCTTCTTCATTCAACTGCTCGTTGAAATTCCACATAACAATATGATTAACCATGTTTCCCTCCATACCGAAACGTTTTATACCGCGTGCACCGAATGGATGGTTCGGTGTCCATGCGATGGGAATTACTTGGACAAATATTCGTCAATTCCCTTAGCACCAGCTTTGCCTGCCCCCATCTCATGCGATGGGAGTTATTTGGACAAATATTCGTCGATTCCCTTGGCCCCAGCTTTTCCTGCCCCCATCGCAAGGATTACGGTGGCGGCTCCGGTTACGGCGTCGCCTCCGGCGTAGACGCCTTCTTTGGTGGTTTTGCCGTATTCTTCATCCGCAATGATACATTTTCTCTTATTGATCTCCAGCCCTTCCGTGGTGGACGAAATCAACGGATTGGGAGAGGTTCCCAGGGACATGATAACGGTGTCGCAGTCGATGACGAATTCAGAGCCGGGAATCTCCACCGGACGTCTTCTTCCAGACGCGTCGGGCTCTCCGAGTTCCATGCGGATGCACTTCATTCCGCATACCCAGTTATTCTCGTCTTCCAGTATCTCCACCGGATTGGTCAGAAGATCAAAGATGATGCCTTCCTCTTTGGCATGATGCACTTCTTCCACACGCGCAGGAAGTTCTTCCTCACTTCTTCTATATACGATATGAACCTCCGCTCCCAGACGCAGAGCCGTTCTAGCAGCATCCATGGCCACGTTACCGCCGCCTACCACTGCAACCTTCTTTCCGCGCATGATCGGCGTATCAGAATCTTCACGGAAGGCTTTCATCAGGTTACTTCTTGTCAGATATTCATTGGCTGAGAACACGCCGTTCGCATTTTCTCCGGGAATTCCCATAAATTTAGGAAGTCCTGCTCCAGAACCGATGAATACGGCAGAAAATCCTTCTTCATTCAAAA
>USKC01000430.1 GCA_900555195.1 uncultured Lachnospiraceae bacterium | reverse complement strand
GAAACCAAACCAAGTTTCTTTCGCAGCGCATCCGGAAGAAATTCTTCAGGATTCCCACTTCCGATCATATCAAAAGCGCCCTTTACAGCCTTTATGATCTGCTGATTGGTCAGGCCTGCGGTCAATGCATATCTGGGCTGAAGGGTTCCGCAAATTCCCTCATACTCTGACACTTTATAGATGCGGGGCTGCTCCATGCACAGCAATCCGGAGGAGGCATGCCCTCCCCTTCGTCCTTCCCCTATCTGGCAGCGCCCGCGAAATACATGAACACTCCCGGGTGTCAGCACCGCCTTCAGATAAGGCATTCCAAAAAAGGTGATGCGAAAAAGGCCGGTTGCATCACCGGCCTGTACGGTTGTTATCAAAAGGGAACGTACTTTTTTGACGGAGGGCCTGCCTATTACTGCCGCTTTCACCGCGCAGACCCTGCCGGATGTCATCTCAGACACCAGAACAGGTTCATCCATCTGCTCATAATCTCTGGGATAGTGTTCCAAAAGCTGCCCCACATCCGAAATATGGAGTTTGGAGAAAAGATTCGCCGTCTTTTCGCCTATCCCCTTAATCGCTGTTAATTCCGTATGATTTTTCATCACTATTCTGCGGAGATGATATAATAATAAATGGGCTGTCCACCGTACTGCAGTTCAATATCGCAGGAAGGATAGCGCTCTTCCACTCTCTCCTTCAGCTTCTGCGCCGCCTCTTCGGTCGTGTCCGCGCCATAATAAATGCTGATCAGTTCCAGATCTTCTTCCATCATGGCCTCGATCATCTGGAAGGAAACTTCTTCTATATCAGAGCCCACAGCCAGAATTCCCGCATCACCGATACCCATATAATCGCCCTGCTTAATCTCTTTGTCATCGATCATGGTATCCCGAACTGCATAGGTCACCTCGCCGGTCTTCACCCGGGTGATCTCTTCAGACATGGTTGCCTCATTTTCCTCCGGCCCCATATCCGGCACATAGTTGATCACCGCCGTGATCCCCTGCGGGATTGTTTTCGTAGGAATGACCACCACGTTCTTATCCTCTACCAGATACTTCGCCTGATTCGCTGCAAGGATGATATTCTTGTTATTCGGAAGCACATAGACCGTGTCCGCATTCACCTTCTCGATCGCATTCACCACATCTTCCGTGCTCGGATTCATGGTCTGTCCGCCCGCAATGATATGGTCTACGCCCAGTCCCTTAAAAATCTCATCAATCCCTTCTCCGACGGAGACCGCGATAAAACCGGCTTCCTTGTGTTCTGCGGCCGGTTCTTCTGTACTTTCCTTCTTCTCTTCTGTCATCTTAAACAGCTTCTCCTGGTGCTCCAGGCGCATGTTGTCAATCTTCATATTAGAAAGGGCGCCATACTTCAATGCCTTCTGGATTGCGAGTCCGGGGTCATTGGTATGTACATGTACCTTGACCACATCATCATCCGCAACCACCACGATCGAATCGCCGATGGACTCCAGATATGCTTTAAAATCCATTTCCTGCTTAATATTAAAGGTCTTGTTCAGCATGATGATAAATTCTGTACAATAGCCGAACTTGATCTCCATATTGGCCTGGGCTTCCAGGTTGCCGCCTGCCGCTTTGGGAGCAGATGCAGGAGCGGGTTCGCTGACTGTAAAGTCCACTTCCTTGCCCATAAATGCATCATAGGCACCATGAAGGACCTCTACAAGCCCCTGTCCGCCAGAATCCACCACGCCTGCCTGCTTTAATACGGGAAGCATTTCCGGCGTCTGGCTGAGCACATATTCCGCATGTGCGATGATCTCCTGCAGGAACTTGCCCATATCCTCTTCTCCGGCATCCGCCAGTTCTCTCGCCTTCATGGCTGAACCCTTTGCCACCGTCAGGATCGTCCCTTCCTTGGGCTTCATGACAGCCTTATAAGCCGTCTCCACAGCCTTCTCACAGGCTGCAGCCACAATCGGAATCGTTATCACATCATAATCACGAATGCCTTTCGTAAAGCCTCGAAACAGCTGAGAAAGAATGACCCCGGAATTCCCTCTGGCACCGCGCAGGGAGCCGGAAGAGATAGCCTTTGACAGCGTCGCCATATCAGGGTTCTCCATCGCGGCCACTTCCTTGGCAGCCGACATGATGGTAAGCGTCATATTCGTGCCCGTATCTCCGTCAGGTACCGGAAATACATTCAATTCATTGATCCATTCTTTCTTGCTCTCAAGATTCTTGGCTCCCGCTAAAAACATCTTCGCGAGGCAGCCAGCGTCGATTGTCTGCAAACTCACAGCTAAAGTCCTCCTTAATCAATCACTCGTACAC
>USKC01000429.1 GCA_900555195.1 uncultured Lachnospiraceae bacterium | reverse complement strand
AGCTCGTAGGGGAATCGAACCCCTGATTCCGCCGTGAGAGGGCGGCGTCTTAACCTCTTGACCAACGAGCCATCTTTATCCTCTGCCACGCGTTTCCCGCGTGGCACTCGTATATAATATAACAGCTTTACAAAAAATGCAAGTACTTTTAAAAAAAAAAATTACGCAAACTGGAAAAAGGAACAGATTACTGTAAATTCGGCGGAAAATGCCGCTATTTCAGCTTTAATTCTTTCAGCATCTGCGCACAGTCAATCATACCTTGCTTATAAGCGAGATCAATTAATCTCCCGGAACAGCAATTCTGGGCATCCATCAAGTTCTCAATCAGGTCATGATATTCCTCCGGAACATTGTGGTAACATTCCAAAGACGCCTTTTTCTGCTCTTCGCTTAATTCCTGATAATCAGGATCCTCCAGAAAAATATCCTGCAGTTTTCCGGATACGATAAAATCAGCGATCTCGTCTAACATGCTTATTTCCTCCTCATTCCGCTTACCTGGTATGTCATTTCAGATAGTATTAGTTTAGCATAATATGGTAAAATAGTCTACATATTTATGGTAAAGTGGCTACGGATAGTTGCAGCTGCATCCTTTGTGCCGCTTTTTGGCGGTTCCCCTTTATTCCGCTTGTCAATAGAGGACGGTTTAGAGCAGAACATTTCTGTGTCTGCTGCCCGTGCGGTTAAACTATGCCCTGCCGAGCGTCGAACAATACAGGCAAAGCCAAACAATACAAACAACGTCGAACGGGTTGACTTTATAGCGGAATGATTATACAATAGTTGCGCAAAATATTATTGATTTTGCAATACTAAAAGCTCCTTCCTGGATGCTGGCTGAATATTCGTATAGGAAGAAAAATGAAGAATGGCAGGAAGGGCTGAACAAACAGGAGATGACATGAAGAGATTGCTGTCTTATATGCGGCCATACAGAGCGGCCGCGATTCTCGCTATATTCTGCATTGTGACGGAGGCGGTGCTGGAACTGATCATACCGCTGATTATGGCGGATATGGTGGATATCGGTGTTGCGAATGGGGATAGGGCGTACATATTTGCGAAAGGCGCGCAGATGGCTGTCTGCGCGGTGATTGCCATGATCCTCGGAACCGGAAGCGCCCGGTTTGCCGCGATCTGCGGGCAGGGAGTGGGCGCGCAGATCAGAAAGGAAGAGTACCGCAAGCTGCAGCAGTTTTCCTTTGCCAATACGGATCATTTCCGTACCTCTTCCCTGGTGACAAGGCTGACGGGAGATGTGACAAATATACAGAATTCTATTTCTTCAGGAATGCGTCCTGCCTTTCGTGCTCCGGTGATGATGATCACCGCCCTGGCGGTATCGTTTCATATTAACCGGGAACTGGCGGTTGTTTTTCTCATTGCGGCGCCCATTCTGGCGATCCTGCTGATACTCATCATCTCGCATGTCAGGCCGCTCTATTCGCGGATGCAGAAGGCAGTGGATCTGGTGAACCGTATCGTACAGGAGAACCTGACCGCGATCCGTGTGGTGAAAGCCTATGTGCGCGGGGACTATGAATTGGATAAGTTCACACAGGTCAATCAGGAACTGCTTACCACCTCGGAGCGGGCCTTCCGGGTCGCTTCCCTGAACATGCCTGCTATGCAGATGGTGATGTACACCACGATCCTGTGTATCCTTTGGTTTGGAGGGAGGCTGCTTCAGGTCGGCGGGATGCAGGTGGGAGAACTGACCGGCTTTCTCAGTTATGTGCTTCAGGTGCTCAACTCCCTGATGATGCTGTCCAATGTGTTTATGATGTTCACCCGTTCGCTCACTTCCTGGAGGCGTATCTGTGAAGTGATGGATGAAAAAATCGATATCACGGAGGAAGATGCGAAGGACATCAGCGTAGAGAGAGGGGACATTGTATTCGACCATGTTTCCTTTAAATATAGTAAGAACGCGCAGGAATATGTGCTTGCGGACATCTGCCTGCATATCGGCGCGGGAGAGACGGTGGGGATCATCGGCAGGACGGGCAGTGCCAAATCCACGCTGATCCAGCTGATACCCAGGTTGTATGATGCCACAGAAGGACAGGTGCTGATAGATGGAAGGAGGGTGCAGGAGTATCCGCTCAGGCCCCTGCGGGATGCCATCGCAGTGGTGCTTCAGAAGAATACGCTTTTTTCGGGCACTGTGAAAGAAAATCTCAGATGGGGAAAAGAGGACGCTACGGACGAAGAGATCGAACAGGTCTGCCGTATTGCCTGTGTGGATGAATTTATAGACCGGCTGGAAAAAGGGGATGACACCGATCTGGGGCAGGGCGGC
>USKC01000428.1 GCA_900555195.1 uncultured Lachnospiraceae bacterium | reverse complement strand
AAGGCGAATGCCCGCGCTTGGGGAACCGGGGGCACAAACAAGGGATACAAAACGGTATATGCGGAGGGCTGAGCAGCAACCCATCGTAACGAACTTTTCCCAAGATTCTTGTAATTTCGTGCGCGGTCTAGTAAAATAAGAAAATGGCAACGATTGTAAACCAATTTGAAGAAATAGGATAACAAATAGAATGGATATCATACGGACATCAAATCTTTCCTATGACTATGTCAGACGGGATGAAGAGGGCAATGAGATCGGGCAGAAGCGGGCGGTGGATGATGTGAACCTGGATGTGAAGCAGGGAGAATTCATCGCGATTCTGGGCCATAATGGTTCCGGAAAGTCCACTTTGGCCAAGCATATCAATGCGCTTCTGTGCCCAACGGAGGGCAGTATCTGGGTGGATGGAAAGGATACGAAAGAGGAGAAGAATATCTGGGACATCCGTCAGACGGCCGGAATGGTTTTTCAGAATCCGGATAATCAGATCATCGGCCAGGTGGTGGAAGAGGATGTCGGCTTTGGGCCGGAGAATATGGGCGTGCCCACGAAGGAGATCTGGGAACGGGTGGAAGAGAGCCTGAAAGCGGTTGGAATGTATGAATATCGGAAGTTTTCGCCGAACAAACTGTCGGGCGGACAGAAGCAGAGGGTGTCCATTGCGGGGGTACTGGCGATGCACCCCAAGTGCATTGTGCTGGATGAACCCACGGCCATGCTGGATCCGGGGGGGAGAAAGGAAGTCATCCGGGCGGCTCGGGCGCTGAATGATGTGGAAAATGTGACAGTGCTTCTGATCACGCACTATATGGAAGAAGTCATCCATGCGGATCGGGTTCTGGTGATGGATGAAGGGAAAGTGGTGATGGAAGGCACGCCCCGGCAGGTCTTCTCACGGGTGGAAGAGTTAAAGGCGCTTCGCCTGGATGTGCCTCAGGTGACGCTGCTGGCCTATGAATTGAAAAAGGGCGGGCTGGATGTGCCCGACGGCATCCTGACAGCCCAGGAACTGGCCGAGGTGCTCAGAACGCTGAAAAGGGGCCAGGCGGACGGCAAGGCCGGAGAACGTAAGGCGGAAGCATAGGGACCAGAAGAATATAAGGTGGAAGAAAAAGAGAGCGATCGATTGGAGGAAAGAAATGGCGATCAGACTGGAGCATGTGAACTACGTCTATGGAGAGGATACCACGCTGAGCGTGGCGGCCCTTCGGGACATTTGCCTGACAATAGAAGACGGTCAGTTCATCGGGCTGATCGGCCATACGGGCTCCGGCAAATCCACGCTGGTTCAGCATTTGAACGGGCTGCTGCAGGCTACGAGCGGTGCGATTTATGTGGACGGGGAAAACATTTACGAGAAAGGATATGACAGGAAAAAGCTTCGCAGCAAAGTGGGACTGGTGTTTCAGTATCCGGAGCATCAGCTATTTGAGATTGACGTATTCTCGGATGTTTGCTTTGGCCCCAAGAATCAGGGGCTTTCGGAAGAGAAAGTAAAGCAGCGGGCAAGGGAAGCTTTGGAACTTGTGGGGATCGGAGAGGAGTATTATAAACAGTCCCCTTTTGACCTGTCGGGCGGCCAGAAACGGCGGGTGGCCATCGCGGGTGTGCTGGCGATGAAACCGGATGTCCTGGTGTTGGATGAGCCGACTGCTGGGTTGGATCCGAAGGGAAGGGATGAGATCCTAGGAGAGATATCCAGGCTGAGGGAGCAAACGGGAATGACAATCGTGCTGGTATCCCACAGCATGGAGGATGTGGCAAACTATGTGGATCGAATAATCGTGATGAACAAGGGAAGCATCCTTTATGATGATAAGCCACACAACGTTTTCCGTCATGTGAAGGAACTGGAACAGATCGGCCTGGCTGCGCCTCAGGTAACCTATATCATGCATACGCTGAAGGAGGCGGGATTGATCGATACAGATGATGCCACCACGCTGGAGGAAGCAGCGGATGAGATTTTGGCGGCATATGGAATAAGGAAGGGAGCAAACTGATGCTCAGAGACATTACGTTAGGACAATATTATCAGACAGAATCGGTGATTCACCGTCTGGATCCGAGAGTGAAGCTGATCGCCACAATTGTGTTCATTCTCTCTCTCTTCCTGGTGGATAATTTCTGGGGATACTGCATTGCAGGCCTTTTCCTGGCGGGGATGATACGTCTGTCCCATGTGCCGTTCCGATTCATGGTAAAGGGCATGAAGGCGATTCTTTTTCTCCTGATTTTTACTGTGATTTTTAACCTCTTTCTTACGCCGGGCGAGGCGCTCGTCTCCGTCTGGAAATTGACGATCACCAG
>USKC01000427.1 GCA_900555195.1 uncultured Lachnospiraceae bacterium | reverse complement strand
CAAATAATGCGCCTGAAGGACAGATAGACGCACATGCCCCGCAGTCCATACATTTCTCCCGCAGATATTCCCGCCTTCCGTTCTCCATGCGCTGTGCACCCCGGGGGCAGGCAGATACGCATAAGCCGCATCCGACACATCTGCTTGGGGCAAACAGAAGTTCCGGTGCAAGCCCCTGAGATTCCGGAGAATGGCACCACTCACAGCGCAGCGGACACCCCTTCAGGTACAGACAGCTTCTGATTCCCGGCCCGTCATGAACCGCAAAATGGTCAATGTCAAATACAATTCCTGTTTCCACGCTCTCTCACCGCCTTTTCAGACACCTTTGAGCCCTTTTATGACCTTTGTGCTGATCTCTCCGATCTCCTGGATCTCTTCATCTGTCAGGCCGAGATCCACACTGCTTATATTCTCCACAAAATGTGTCTGATTCTGCGTTCCGATGATAGCGCTGCTCATTCCGCGCTGTGCCAGGACCCATGCCGCCGCCACCTGAGAAATTGTCGCCTGATGGCGTTTTCCAACCTCCCTTAAACACTCCAGCAATGGCCTCTCAGTTTCTATATTTTCCGGGAAAAACAGAGGCTTTTCATTTCTGAAATCCGCTTCATCCAGCTTCACTCCTTTGAAGTGGAATGCTCCTGACAGAATCCCCTTTGCGATGGAATTATAGCTGAGAACGCTAACCTGATGATCCGCACAGTATGCAAGAAGGCCGTCTTCAATCTTCCTTTGCAGCAGATTATATTCCGGCTGCAGCGCATCAATATGCGTGATTTTTATCGCCTCCTGCAGCTGTTCCAGGCTAAAGTTGGATACGCCGATCGCCCGGATCTTTCCTTCTTCCTTCAGGCGGACAAATTCTCCCAGTGTCTCTTCTATAGGAATATCCGCATTCGGCCAATGGACGTAAAGTAGATCAATGTAGTCCGTACGAAGCCTCTTCAGGCTCCCCTCTGCTGCCTTCCTTACATCACAAGCGCGCAGATGATCCGGAAGTACCTTCGTGGCGATCACACAGTTCTTCCTTACTGTCTCCAGGGCTTCTCCCACGATCTCTTCCGAATTCCCGTTTCCATAGCCTTCTGCCGTATCAAATGTATTAATTCCATTCTCCAGGGCCGTTCTAAGCAGTTGCTGGTTGGTCTTGCGATCCATTACCTTCCATCTGCCACCACCCAATTCCATGCAGCCGTGGGTAATCCTTGATATCTCTATATCCGTCTTGCCAAGCCTGACATATTTCATAGTAACCTCCATTCCCTCTTCAAGCTCTTGACTCCTAGTATTCCACCGATATCTTCAGAAAAGGCTGCCGTACCGAATGGATACGGCAGCTGCCTTTTCATCAAACAGAAATCACGCCTCTTTCCAACATGCTGTTCACGCTCTCTTCAACCGCTTGAAGAATAGTATATCTCGGATTATAATTTATCAGACGTTTTCCCTTCTCAATGCTATAATTATCGCTGTGGGAAACATGGGACCAGGTACTGTTGATAAAGCTTTCCACCGCCGTATGTTCACACCATTCCTTCCAGGGTAGGAAGGAAATATTAGGCCGCTTGCCAAACCAGGCATACATCGCTTCCGCATACCCCAGCAGTGTCATCGCATGCGGAGCAACCGCATGGAAGCTTTCTCCCAGAGCCTGAGAGCGATAGGTAATCGCATTCATGAATACCTGCGCCACATCGTCCGCATGTACATGGTGTACCGTCTCCATCCCCAGATTCGGAAGGATGATCTCTTCCCCTCTTCCTATCTTCTGGAACACCATCGGATCCAGATTGCCGGTTGGATTAATGCAGTTCCAGCCAGGTCCTGTGATATGCCCCGGCATTACAACCGTTTCCGGGAATCCGTCTTTTCTGTACTGTTCATGCAGATACGCTTCACTCTTCGCCTTGTTGATTCCATAGTCTTCCAAAGGATGTCTGGGAAGATCTTCCGGCGCCGGTACAATCGTGGCATGTCCATGCGCCCAAATGGAAGCGCAGAACAGATAATGGGACAGATTCGTTCCCTTCAGCGCTTCCACCATCTGATAGGTGCTCTCAGCCTTAAAGGTAATCAGATCAATCACCACATCCGCGTTCATCGCCGCGATTTTCTTTCCAAAAGTACCATTTTTGTCCTCTTCCTCCCTATCCAGGACAACCTGCTCCACTTCATCCCAGGCATGATGCGGCAGGTAAGGTTTGCTCTTTCCCCGCGTCACATTAATCACCTGATATCCAGCTTTTACCAGCCTTGGAACCAAATAGGTTCCAATATGTCCACATCCGCCAATTACTACCGCTTTCATTTCCTCCACTCCTTTTTATGAATATACTCAGGCTGTTTTACCTTGGCT
>USKC01000426.1 GCA_900555195.1 uncultured Lachnospiraceae bacterium | reverse complement strand
TCCTTCCTTCTCTTGGATCATAGAACCGGGAAATCAGCTGGGTCATCGTCGTCTTTCCCACGCCCGTGGGCCCGACCAGAGCCACCATCCAGCCCGGCTGACAGGAGAAAGACACATCCTTCAGCACCTCTTCCTGTGTGCCATATCCAAAGCTCACATGCTCGAACGTGATGCCTCCCTTTACATCCGCAAGTTCCTTTGCATCCTCCGCCTCCTTCAGGGCGGACGGCGTATCCAGGATCAGCGCAACGCGTTCCGCTCCCGCCAGCGACTGCTGCAGATTTTCAAGCAGGGTCGCCAGGCCGGATACCGGCGCGTAGAATAAGGATAGATACAGTACGAATGACACGATGTCCTCCACGCTGAGCCCTCCTTTAAGCGCCAGCAGGCCGCCGAAGAACACCACCAGCACCGTCCCTACGGATGAGAGGAATTCCACGCTCGGATGAAAGATCGCGCTCGCGCGCAACGCCCGAAGCATGGCGCGCACCTGGTCAAAATTCTTTTCCCCCACCTTTTCGCTCTCATAGGACTCCTGGCCAAAGGACTGGATCTCATGGATTCCGGACAGATTATCCTGAAGCTTCGCGTTCAGTTCTCCCATGCATTTCTGAGAGACCCGGAAATAGGGCCTCACCTTCTTGGCAAAGATCACGCCGGAAAACAGGATCAGCGGAATCGGACAGCAGGTGATCAGCGCCAGCTTCCAGTTAATCAAAAGCAGAATGACCAGCACGCCCACAAAGGTCGCCACATTGGTAATCAGTTCCGGAATGATGTGCGCATACAACAGTTCAAAATCCCTGGTATCATTCACCACCCGGCTCATCAGATCGCCCGTCTGCTTGTCATGGAAAAATCCCAGATCCAGGCTCTGCAGCTTATCATACATTCTGCTGCGCAGATCCCCCACCAGATACCAGGCTGCCTTATGCGCCAGATAGTTGCTCATAAACCGGAAAACAATGCGTACCAGATACAGCACAAGCAGCAGGAGCGCGAGCCGCTCAATCAGAACAAAAGCGGTTCCGTCAAGCCCCCGCTCCACCGCTCCCGTCATCGCCGACAGCACCCGCGGCGCGGCCAGATTCACGGCTGTAAGCCCCAGCGTGGCCAGAATCGCCGCCACATACAGCCCCTTATACCTGGCAGCTTTGCGGCTTAGTGTCCATAACATTTTCATTGCAGCTTAAAAACCCCCCGCCTTCTCTCACTTCATCCACTTATCACACAGCGTCTGAAATTCTTCTCCGCTCAGGCTCAGGATGCCCCCATGGCGCTTCTTCGTCCTGCCCAGATCGAAGTCACCATCCGGTACGATCTCAAACTGTCCGCTTCCGAAATCCTTAGACAAAAGCGGCAGATATCCCTTATCCTCCGCAAAGCGATCCACGATCAGGCACCACTTGCCAAGCCCGTTCAGATAAAACGCCTCCGGTCCTTCCACACCGTACATGCTCTCCAGAACAGGGGCCTCCACCGGCTCAAATCCATCCTTATCCAGCGTCCTGCTCTTCTCCAGGCGGATGTTCTTCACCGTTTCATCCTTGGAAAAGCGGTAATACCAGCCGTCCGCCTTCACGATCGTGGTATCGATGATGTGATTCGGTCCCTCCTGATATTTCTGGGCGGGCGTAAAGCTGTGAAAATCCTTCGTGTAGGAAGCATAGATCCGCTGCTTCGCCTCCGTTTCACCCTCTTCCTTTACCTTAGAAGCCCAGAATACCAGAAAGGCTTCCTTTTCCTCATCATAGATGGCTTCCGGAGCCCATACACAGCCCGCCTGCGGGATTCCGACCTCATAGCTGTAAGGCCCGTCCCAATCCGTCAGGTTATCAGACTCCCAGACGATCAGATTTCTGCTTCCCGCCTCCTCTGCCACCTTCCATCCCTTTCCGGCTTCAATCCGCAGATCCGTGGCGATAATCACATATTTCCCATTCAGCGGGTTGCGAAGGATGAACGGGTCCCGCATACCGCGCTCGCCGATATCGGAAATCAGCACCGGTTCCCCTCCGTTCAGATCCTTCCAATGCAGTCCATCCTCGCTCACCGCAAAGTAAATCTGCTCACCGCCGGGCTGTTCCCCGGTAAAATGCACGAACAAATATCCCGTATTCATATAGCGATATCCTCCTTTTTCTTCTGTTTATAATCCTCCGCATATGGCCCCTCCGGGGGAGATGGCCACTCCGCTTCGCTCCGAAGCGATATATTGTCTGACGATATTATATCAAGACCAAGCCTCAGAATCCAGAGTAAATCTTGTTGCGATTCGCTCCTGCCCTGTTCGTTACTTTTCACGGGGGAGGAAGACACCGGATGCATACGCTCTTTGGGCACCTTGGCGCGCTATATG
>USKC01000425.1 GCA_900555195.1 uncultured Lachnospiraceae bacterium | reverse complement strand
ATCTGACATGCCCTTAATTCTGTCCTTCAGACAGTCATAAAAAATTTCCCGGCAGTCTTCAATGTTCTCCGTATTGATCCGATGATACAGCACATAATGAAGAAACATGGCCTCAGGAATATTTCTGCACCATTCCATCTGCTTTCTCAGCATGATCCCATGACGAACAAACCCCAGAAATATCTCTGGTCCGCACTCCCCCACATCCTGAATCGGCATAGTTCCATATAAAAATTCCATTAAGATCCGTTCTTCCTCCGGAATCTCCTTTATTTTCTCCTGAATCTCTCTTCGGCGTTTTCCAAAATAAGGAATCCTTTTTTGGTACTGCTCTCTGGCATATTGTTTTAATTCTTCTGACCACATATCGTTCTCCATCTCCTTTTCGATTACCAAAGAAGTATACCATGTTCCTCCGACTATTCCCAGAACTGTTACAATAATTTTTAAAATATATAGACTTCCACGGAATAAGCCGGTATCATAGAAGTCAAATCTATCCTATATAGAAGAGGAGGCTGCAAAGTGAATTGGATACAAGTACAAACGATTGCAGAAGGACCGCACACTTATGTAGGGATCGAGGTGTTTCTGCCCCAGCCCGTGGAATCCGGCAAACGGTATCCCCTGCTGATGCTGCTTCATGACCATGGCGAAGACAGGACGCAATGGATGCGGCAGGCATGTCTGGAACGATATGCAGAAAAAGCCGGCGTAGCACTGGCTCTGATCGATGGAAATCAGAGCTGTTTTGTCAACAGTGCGACAGGGTATGCCTGGGGTGATTATCTGGTGCAGGAACTGCCAAAGAAACTGGCAGGATGGTTCCCCATTTCCCCCGAAGGGAAGGATCGCCGGGTCATGGGTGTAGGAACCGGAGGGTATGGAGCCCTCATGGCGGCACAGAACGCACCGGATTCCTTCGCAGGCGCAGCCGCGGTCAATCCCGTGTTGGATGTGTCCTGCTTATATGGAACAGACTATGAACCCAAGCCGGAGTATCTCTTTGGCGAAAAAGAGGCGCTGGCCTCCCAGGGATATGCTCTTTCCACAAAGTTTCAGATTCCGGTTTGGCTGTACTGCGATGCCGGTCACGAATCCCAGGCCAGGCAGTGGGCGCAGAATGGCACACAGATTACCGTAGAGACTGTAAGCGCGGATAATCTTCTGGAAGAGGCATTTCAAAAGTATGTGGAAGGAGGGATCCGGGTATGACACTCATGCAGTTCCATATTCAATCAAAGATATTGCAGATGGGAATGGATGTGTGGGCGCTTGTGCCTGATCAGCCTCACACCACCCAGGAGCCATGGAAGGTATTATGGCTTCTTCATGGCGGCAGCGGAGATCACACCAGCTGGGTGCGCGATACGCGCATTGAAGCGCATGCCGGAAAATACAATAACCTGGCCGTGATTCTGCCCCACGCCTATCATTCCTGTTTTGTCGACATGGCAAAGGGTGCACGTTTTGGAGAATACATCGGCAAAGAGCTTCCGCAGATCATGCGGGGACTCCTGCCGCGGCTTTCTGCGCGCCGCGAGGATAACTGGATCAGCGGATTCTCCAACGGGGGCTATGGCTGTCTGTATATCGGGCTGAACAATCCCGAAACCTTTGGCGCCATCGGAGCCTATGGCGCCGGCGACAAGGCGGATGCGGATTTTTCCTATCGTATGCAGGATAAAGAAAGAATGTTCGGCACGGGAGACATCAAACAATCTCCCTACTGGAGCTGGCAAAGACCAATCTGCCCAAGCCGATGGTCGATCATGGCTGCGGCGAATATGATCCCTGGCGGAATATGAATGAATTGGTTCGAGACACCTTCCTCTCCGTCCCGAAAGACCCTTATCAATATCGTTTCACCATGATTCCCGGAGATGGCCACACGAATACATGCAGTGATGCGTTGGAAGAAGGTTTCCTCAGACGCATGATGGGTTCTGACCCGGAATAAACTCACCCAAAGAAAGGCAGGTAAAAAAGATGAGCAAACTGTTTGAACAATATAAAACCTGGCGGGAAATGACCGATGCCCAGACCGAGAGCCAGGATGATTTCTCCGATTATGGGGATAAAAAGGCATTTATGAAGTATGCCAAGATCAAAAAGCTGGATGATGATGACTTTGAAGAGCTGGAACTGCAGTATGATGACTACCTGATTGAACAAGAAACAGAATAAATCTTCATGCGCCGCCCCATGAAAGTCTGGCGGCGCATCCCTGAATTGATGCCGCCTAATGGGCGGCATGGCCTTTACGAAAAGAGACGGAAACCTTCTCAACCAAAGTTTCCGTCTCTTCAATCCAGCTGCTGACGGGAATCGGACCCGTGACCTCCGCACTACCAATGCGACGCTCTAC
>USKC01000424.1 GCA_900555195.1 uncultured Lachnospiraceae bacterium | reverse complement strand
CAGAAGAATATAGTAATGTGAGTTTCCTTCCACTACTCCCTGAGCAATTTTCGTAATCGGAGCCGTAATCGTCTGTACTTCCCTTACGTCTTCCTCTTCTTCTTTAATACCGTTTTCATACATTAAATCTGTATAAACGCTTTCACACTCGCTTACAGTATCGCCGATCGCAACGATCTGATATTTCTGAACATTTACCATCGCATACTTTTTCACAAGTCCCGCATCATCTTTAAGTGCAATAAAATATGTCGGTTCTCCTGAAATATTTAACAGTAAAGGAAACGTCGCAACATATTTCAAGTTCTGTACCTGTCCTTCTGCGGAAGACATGGCGGACAGTTCCGTCGCCCCTTCCACTTCATAATATCTGGTCTCCATGGTGCGCTGGTTCATGAGAACAAACCCTACATTGGACTGATCGCCATTTACAGAGGTAACGCCCGTATAAACCCATACATCATCATCCAGGGCAATATAATTGTACCCGTCCGTTGTCACCAAACAGTCCCTCTGTCCCAGCACACTGTTAAAGAATCCATGCTGATACATTCCATAATAATCATACAGCTGCATCAACAGCTCTGCGGAATAAACCTTGTCAATCCATTGAGGGACATCTTCCACAGCCATATCCGTGCACTCTCCAGTGACCGCATTCACCAGGACTACCCTTCCAACGGTCTCGCCTCCGAACAGGCCGATATTGAATTTCTTCACCGGGCAGACCCAGTAAGGTACTCCTTCATCATCTATCTCGAAGAAAAGCTGATCCCCGAAAATATAGGTAGGATAATGGAAACGCAGATGCCTGTAGAGATTTCTGTTGAAATATTCTGATTTGGAATATTTAATACCTTCTTCCAGCATCACGCATTCCGTATCCTGTGTCGTCATGTCAATGCGGATATAGGCAGGGATTCCGTTCTTCTGGTTGGTCAGCCATTTGATTGGGCTGGCATAGACCAGAGGGGTAACCCGCACCGGCACGCCGTTATAATTAATCTGTGTGTAATCATCCGCCACCTCAAACTGGGATACCATATCCACCAGGCTGCCCATCTTCCGGTCACCGAGCAGAGCGGCCGAATCCTTATCCAGCAGGGGAATGGTCCGGTAATCCACCTCTTTGATATCATCCGCAAAATTCCTGGATTCTACCGTAAGGAGCTGCTGATACTGTTTTGCATTAATGATGGGAGAAGAAAGGATAGCCCCGATCACATACACGGCCACAATCAGAAGCAGCAGAATTCCCAGCCACTTCAGCGGTTTATATTTCTGTATGGAAAACATAAAGGATGCGGTTCCCGATGCGGAGATATCTTTTCCAACCTTGCGGACAGCATAGACAGCCATAACCGCCACAATCGCCCCCATCAGGAAGAACCAGAATCCCGAAGAGTGAATGTTGATGGCGGGAAGCGTCACATAATAGTAAATAAAAGCTACCACCGCCGCCACAACTGCAACAATCGCGTACAAAACGCCCTTTTTCATAGTCATTTCCTCCCAAAACGGAATCCTGTGGTCAAACAGAAGATCCCTTATCTTTCGACATTATGCATGTCCTGCGGACACGGCCTCTCCGGGGGAGATGGCCACTCCGCTTCGATCCGGGCCGGTATAATGTCTGACGACATTATATCATGCCTTTCCTCTCTGTTCCATGATTTTTGAATTTCTTTCGATCATTGTTTGCAGAATAATCATTCAGGCACGCTGGAATAATATTGTATTATTGTACCCCTTTTGAAAAGCAATAAATCATTCCGAACCATAAGCTGATCCTATTAAACCTATACCTTTCTGAAGTCTTAACATTTGGTTACAAACTTTTCATCTTTCTTAAGAATCCCTTAAAGTTAAAATCATGATCTTTTTCTCAAAAAAGTCTTATGATATACTGTCAAAACCCGTTAAGCCTTTGTCCGGCTAGGGGGATTATTTATCATTGCAAAATCTGTCTGCAGATAGATTTAAACCCTTTTGTTGATAGGAGGAAAAATACATATGAAGTTACGTTTGTATCTGCTGGCGTCCCTTTGCTTTCTGGCCCTGTCCGGATGCCAAAACACTTCCCAGAAGAACGTTGAATCAAGTTCTTCAGTCTCTGAAACTGCAGCGGAGCTGCATACAGGCGCCGAAGAGGCAATTGGGGCAGGAACGGAAACTGCTTCTGAATCCAGCATAGATCTGATTGGACTGACTGATCTGGTAGGAAAATCCGACGCTGAAGTAACAGCGGTTCTCGGCCAGGGAAAAGAAATGAAAAATAGTGAAGGCATCCTTTTAGAACGCGATTATACACTTCCGATTCTGGGAGAAAATGCCGATGTTTCCCTGTCTTTTAATCTATATCAGGAAGG
>USKC01000423.1 GCA_900555195.1 uncultured Lachnospiraceae bacterium | reverse complement strand
AATGTGCTCATTGTCGTTACTTCTTTCCTGCTCGTGTTCAATTCTCCGACCATGAGAGAAGAGTTCCACCAGGAACTGAATCAGTACTATGAATATTTTTACGGGGAAAGTTTTGACGATGCCTGGAACTCAATACAGGAAGGCCTGCAGGAAAATAGATAAACATAAAAGGAGAAACACATTATGGATAGACATCTCACCTCAGCCCAGCTGAAATCAAGGGCTAAGGGACAGCTTCTTGGAAAATACGGGACGCTGATACCCGTCGTGATCATCGTGCAGATCATCGTTTCCGTCCTGACATTTATGACCACTTTCGCTCTGGATACACGGACGATTCCGGGACTTGTGCTTCAGTTCCTCATAGAGATCCTGATTCAGCTGTTTGCCGGCATTTTTGTGGCGGGTCAGGCTTATCTGTATCTGAAAGTTTCCTGCGGCGGCAACATCAATGTCAGCGATGTATTTTATGGCTTTACGCATCATCCGGACAAAGCGATCCTGATCCAGCTGTTCCAGCTGCTTCTGGGCCTGGCTTTCTTTGTTCCATTTATTATCTGCTTCATCATCTGGAGTATAACGGATGCCGCGATCCTGGTGCTCTTTTTGTCCATCACCTTCTGTATCGGCCTCGTAGGCTGTACGGTTTTAAGCCTGATGTATTCTCAGAGTTTCTTCGTACTGTTGGATTTTCCTGAGTTCTCTGCGATCGAATGTATGCGTTTCAGCCGCCGGATCATGAAGGGCAGCAAGGCGCGCCGCTTTTATCTGGAAATCAGCTTCGTGCCCCTTTATCTGCTCGGCTTTCTGACCTGCTGCATCGGCCTTCTGTTCCTCATTCCTTATATAAATGCCACTTACTCCAATTTCTATCTGGAACTGATGGATTACCGCAATAAGCATCAAAACCAAAACGCTTAAAAAAGCCGCTGCTCCATGGATTTTCCTCCATGGGACAGCGGCTTTTCGCTTGACCAACAAACGGCTCGCTTCCGTTGTCTGTATATAAGGGATGCCCCGTCTGGCGACGCATCCGCTCTTTATTCCTCTTCTCCGCCCTCCGTCTTGCCCGTGCTGATCCATTTCAGATAGGCATTGATGAAAGGATCCAAGGCGCCGTCCATCACCGCGTCCACGTTTCCCGTCTCATGATTGGTTCTGTGATCTTTCACCATTGTATAAGGCTGGAATACATAGGAGCGAATCTGGTTGCCCCAGCCGATCTCCTTCACTTCGCCCCGGATGCCGGAAAGCTTCTGGGCGTTCTCTTCCTGCTTGAGCATATACAGCTTGGCCTTCAGCATCTGCATGGCCTTGTCTTTATTCTGGAACTGAGAACGCTCATTCTGGCACTGCACCACGATCCCGGTGGGCAGATGGGTGATACGGATAGCGGACGATGTCTTATTGATATGCTGTCCGCCCGCGCCGCTGCTTCGATAGGTATCGATCCGCAGATCCTCTTCATTGATCTCCACGTCCAGATCCTCTTCGATATCGGGCATAACATCCAGGGACACAAAGGACGTCTGCCGCTTGCCCTGCGCGTTGAAAGGAGAAATGCGCACCAGACGATGCACCCCTTTTTCCGACTTCAGATAGCCATAAGCGTTCTCACCGTTCACCTGGAAGGTAACGGATTTGATTCCTGCCTCGTCTCCGTCCAGATAGTCCAGGACCTCCACGCTGAAGCCTTTTCTTTCGGCCCATCTGGTATACATGCGGTAGAGCATGCTGCACCAGTCGCAGCTTTCGGTTCCGCCCGCTCCTGCATTCAGCTTCAGGATCGCATCGTTTTTATCATACTCCCCTGTCAGCAGGGTGCTGATGCGCAGCGTTTCCAGTTCGCTGGTAAAGGAATCCAGCTCCGAGCGGATTTCCTCCGCCATGCTTTCGTCCTCTTCTTCATTTCCCATCTCAATGAGCGTCTCAATATCTTCATACTGCGTGCTCAGATGGTCGATCTGCTCCACGGTATCCTTGAGGTTCTTCAGTTCCTTCATTTTCTTGTTGGAATAGTCCGGATTGTCCCAGAATCCGGGAGCTTCCATTTCCCGTTCCAGTTCTTCAATCCGTTTGCTCTTTTCCGCTAAGTTAAAGTGAATCCCTCACTTCCGCTAATGGAGTTTTGTAAGCCTGTAATTCCTGCTTCATCTGATCTAAAATTACCATTTGCGTCACCACCTTTCCTTACTTCAAAACATTTCGTTGCTGCCAATGGATTTTGTTTATTTATTCTTGCCGCAGCAGTTCTTGTACTTCTTCCCGCTGCCGCAGGGACAGGGATCATTGGGATAAATCTTGGCTGAACTCCTCTTTTTCGGGGCCTTCGGGGCGGAATCGTCCTTGTTCGTTCCCGTCACCTTTGCCACCTGCTCCCTCTCCACCTTCTGTTCCACCCTCACATG
>USKC01000422.1 GCA_900555195.1 uncultured Lachnospiraceae bacterium | reverse complement strand
CCGCCTCCGGCGACTCCCATGGTATAAGCCGGCCGAAGAACTACGGGATATCCCAGTTCATCCGCTATGGCAAGAGCCTCATCTACGCTGTAGGCCACCTGGCTTCTGGCCATCTCGATTCCCAGCGCATTCATGGAATTCTTAAACTCGATCCGGTCTTCGCCCCGCTCAATGGCATCCACCTGTACGCCGATTACCTGGACATGGTATTTCTCCAGAATTCCCGCCTTGGCTAACTCCGCACACAAATTCAGACCCGACTGTCCGCCCAGATTCGGCAGAAGCGCGTCTGGACGCTCCTTTGCAATGATCTGCTCTAACCGCTCCACATTCAGCGGCTCGATATACGTCACATCCGCTGTCTCCGGATCGGTCATGATCGTAGCCGGATTGGAATTAACCAGCACGATCTCATATCCCAGCTTCCGCAGCACCGCCACATCCCTTCCAAGGGTCACGGGATTGCATGAAATATAGACGATCCGCTTCGGGCCCAGTTTTGCGGCGGACTGTAAGAAGGTCTCCGTGCTTCCGCTTCGCGGAGGGTCGAGGAAAAGCACGTCTGCCTGTTCTCCTGCATCTGCCATCTGGGACAGGAATTCTCCTGCATCCGCCCGGTAAAAACGCACGTTCTTGATCCCGTTCAGCTTTGCGTTTGCAATCGCATCCCGAACCGCATCGGGATTTAGCTCCACGGAAATCACGCTTTTGGCCCGGGAAGATGCTACCAATCCGATGGTTCCGATCCCGCAGTAAGCATCGATCACCCGTTCCTTTCCGGACAGGCCCGCCAGTTCTATCGCCCTTTCGTATAGTTTCTGTGTCTGTATGGGATTCACCTGGTAAAAAGATGCGGCGGATATACGGAATCTGCAGCCGCAGAGCACATCTTCAATATATCCTTTTCCATACAGGATCTGCTGCCGCTCTCCCAGGATCAGGCTGTCGCTTCTGGTATTGATATTCTGCACCACCGTTGTGATCTCGGGATGCGCCTTTAACAGAGCCTGCGTAAAATTTCGTTTTGACGGAAATACGGGGGAGCTCGTTACCAATACGACCAGTACTTGGCCTGTTGCGAATGCCCTTCTCACCAGAACATACCTCAGCAGTCCATATCCTGTATCCTCATCATAGACCTTGATCTTAAAAGAACGAAGCATCCCGCGTATTGTTCCGATGATCCGGTCGGCCAGTTCATCTTCTATCAGACAGCTTTCCACCGGAAGCACTCTGTGTGTACCTTCCTCATAGACGCCGGAAACCGGATTGCCCGCTTTATCGCGCGCAAAGACGGCCGTCACCTTATTTCTGTAATGCCAGGGTTCCTCCATCCCGATAATCGGCCTGAAATGCCCTTTCAGTTCCGGGCAGCCGGAAAGCGCCTTGCGAACCATTCTTTCCTTTTTTTCCAGTTGTCCGGCATAGCTTAAATGCAGATACTGGCAGCCTCCGCATTTTTTCTCATGTATACACTTTTTCTCCTGTATGCCTTTTCCCTCGTGCATTATTCTTTTATTCTCCATCCCTATATTCCTTTAACCGGGTAAAAATCTCCTGATATTCAGCCCCGAAAACGCTCCCTTTCCTCCAGACGAAATAGAAATCATGTTCTACCTGACAATCCGCTAATTGAATCTGGTAAAGGCTGCCCTCCTGCAGTTCCTTGGATACAGCAGCTTCATATAGAAAGGTGATTCCTTTCTTTTTCTTTACCAGGTGTTTGATGACCTGAAGATTATTGATCACATGCAGGCGCACAAAATCGTCCAGCACGAGATTCTTTCCTTCCAGAACCCGTTCCAGGATCTCCCTGCTGCCGCTTCCCTCTTCTCTTGTCAGAAGGGGTTCTGACAACAATTCTTCCAGCCTTTCCGGCGCATGTTTGCCCTTTCCCTGGTGAAAAGCATATCCATTTCCGGCAACCGCGATATAACGTTCCGTTGAATAGATCTGGTAGTCATAATCATTTCTGGAGAAATACCCTTCTACCAGCGCAAAATCCAATTCTCCTCTATCTATCCGTTCAAGCAGCCTGCTCGTGTTTCCCACTGTGACCTGGAGAATGGTTTCAGGATTTTTTTCCAGAAAATCATAATAATCAATATAGCGAGTCACATCCAGCTCGTGCCAGTAATCCATCCCTGCACGCTTTACTGCCTTTTCTGTCAATTGAAAGCCAAGCGCCCTTCCGTTTTGGAGCTCCTCATGCGTTCCCGCAGTACCTGCTCGTCGTGCTGCATGGTAAGGCCGGCACAGAGCAGCATCTTTCCTGCCTCCGTCAGCACCATTTTCTTTCCTTCGCTGACAAACAGCCGGGTTCCATAGTACTCTTCCAGATGTCTGATATGCTGGGACACTGCGGGCTGCGTGATGCACAATTCCTCGGCCGCCTTCGTATAGTTCAGATTCCGGC
>USKC01000421.1 GCA_900555195.1 uncultured Lachnospiraceae bacterium | reverse complement strand
TCTCTTCCCCTTTTACATCATAAATGATCTTTCCTTCATGCATCATAATCAGGCGGTTTCCATGGGCGATCGCGTCTTTCATATTATGTGTGATCATCAGAGTCGTGAGATGGTTTTCTTCCACGATACGCTCCGTCACTTCCAGGACTTTGGATGCAGTTTTAGGATCCAAAGCCGCCGTATGTTCATCCAGGAGCAGAAGGCGAGGCCTTTTTAGGGTAGCCATGAGCAGAGTCAACGCCTGTCTCTGCCCTCCGGACAGAAGCCCTACTTTGCTCGTCATGCGGGATTCCAGCCCAAGTCCCAAAATTTTCAGCTTTTCCTGGTAGGTTTCTCTCTCTTTTCTCGAGATCCCCTTTTTCAGAGTCCTGTGGCCGCCGCGGCGGGATGCCAATGCCAGATTTTCTTCAATCTGCATGTTAGCAGCCGTTCCTGTCATAGGATCCTGGAACACGCGGCCCAGATATTTCGCCCGTTTATACTCCGGAAGCCGGGTAACATCCACCCCATCGATAACAATCGTTCCCTCATCCACAGGGAACACGCCTGCCACTGCATTCAGCATAGTTGATTTTCCTGCTCCGTTTCCTCCGATTACGGTGACGAAATCCCCTTCCTCCAACTTCAATGTCAGGCCATCCAATGCAGTTTTTTCATTCACAGTACCTGCATTAAAAGTTTTTCTAATTCCTTCCAGTTTAAGCACGGGAGCCACCTCCTTTTTTTGCAGATTTCACAGGCTTGGCAAAATATTTTTCCCGTATGTGCGGGATCGCGAGGAATACGGCAACTACAAGGGCAGAAAGCAGCTTCAGGTCGTTGGCGTTCAGCCCCAGCCAGAGAACCACTTGAAGCACTAAATAATAAATTATAGCGCCAAAAGCCACCGTTGTAAGCGTAAAGGCAAAATTACCGCGCACCCTGCGGAAAATCACTTCTCCGATAATCACAGCCGCGAGCCCGATAACAATGGCTCCCCGCCCCATATTTACATCGGCAAATCCCTGGTACTGAGCCAGAAGTCCTCCGGAAAAAGCTACGATACCGTTGGAAACCATCAGGCCGAGCAGCTTGCAGAAATCCGTGTTAATGCCCTGCGCCCTGGACATATTCGGGTTTGAGCCCGTCGCGCGGATGGAACATCCCAGTTCTGTACCAAAGAACCAGTAAAGCGCAGCAATCAGGATGACAATAATTACCAGACAGATTAACAATGTATTTTCATAAAAGGGAACATCTTTTACATTTCTAAGAGATATCAGCAGATCATACTGCGTTGCGCTGAGCGCTTGGTTGGCACGGTTTCCCATAATACGCAGATTGATGGAATACAGTCCCAGCTGGGTCAGGATTCCTGCTAAGATCGCCGGGATTCCCATTGCGGTATGAAAGATCCCTGTAACAAGCCCCGCAAGAACGCCTGCCAGAAATGCGGCAAGAAGTGAGGTCCATACGGAGTGTCCGCTGATCATCATCATTACACATACCGCCCCTCCGGTACACATGGAACCATCCACAGACAGATCCGCAAGGTCCAGAATCTTGTAGGTAATATAGACGCCAATCGCCATAATTCCCCAAATCAGACCCTGCGCACAAGCACCTGGAATCGCATTTAAAAGTGCCATAATATTCACTTTTTTTCCCTCCTGTAAAAAAATTTGCAAAGACACTAAAAAGCGGCAGGAAGATCTCCTTCCGAACCGCTTCCGCAAACAGGGATGCCCAGAAGATGCGGCATCCCCGTCATGCACTCATATATGTTTACGAACCGTAAGCACTATGCCTATTTATTCCGCTGCAATTGCCTCATAACCATCAGGAATCGTGATACCCAGTTCACTGCAGATCGCTTCATTGTACATTTTAGTCACATTAGGAGCTGACTGAATCTCCATGGTAGAAATATCTGCCCCATTCTCCAAAATATCAACCGCCATCTCACCTGCAGCGTATCCGATATCATAATAGCTAATAGACAGTGTAGCGACCCCACAGCCAGCACAGATCCCCTGCTCTCCTGCAATGATAGGAACTCCCGCCGGAAGGCAAACATTATTGATAACCTCCGTATTAGCCGCCGCAGTATTATCTGTAGGAACATAGATCACATCACATGCAGATACCGCATTGGTAACTACAGAAGCAAGATCATTGGAATCCGCAAACGTATAATCCTCACAGGTATATCCATATTCTTCCAGATATCCGCGGATGGTATCCGCCTGATAGATCGAATTGGGCTCTGCGGAGCAGTAAAGCAGGCCTACTGTCTGTGCATCCGGGAAGAGTTCATTCAGCATAGCTGCCTGTTCTTCCAAAGGTGCCAGATCAGAAGTGCCAGAAATGTTAGCCCCTGTCGTTCCTGTCCAATCTTCAATTCCAAGGGCGGTTGCATAATCTGTGATGGATGTCCCGAGAA
>USKC01000420.1 GCA_900555195.1 uncultured Lachnospiraceae bacterium | reverse complement strand
TTTGTCCGCATCGGCATCCGTGCAGAACTTAGTGGATGCGGCGAGCCAGTATGGGTTTTACAGAAAGCCGGAGCAATCGGAGGATTCCTGGGTCGGCATTCCGCTATGGGTGCACAGAAGGTGCCGGTATCCGATGTTTACCATTTCAAACGTGATCTCCTATGACAACCTCATGGTGCAGGGGATGAAAAAATACGGGAAGACCGGTTGGTTTGACGTTGGCGGAACGGCGAACAACAAATATGTGGAGGCGCAGGGGGAATTTCTTCTGCGCAAGATCCGGGAGATGGCGGAGAGCAATCCGAAAATCCTGGATAAAAAAGAAAAGGATGTCATTTATGTGATTACGCCGTTTTCCAATGTGGCATACCAGCTTTCGCAGAAATTGCGGAAATTTTTCACGCGGTATGACGAACACGGCAAGCCGACCAACATTGGAACCGTCCATACGTTTCAGGGAAAAGAAGCGCCAATCGTATTTTTTGTGCTCGGCGCCGACCAGCAAAGCAGCGGGGCGGCGCGCTGGGCAGTGAGCGAAGCGAATATCATGAATGTTGCGGCGACAAGGGCCAAGGAGGAGTTCTATATAGTCGGTGACAGAAAACTGTATCTCGGGCTTGGCTGCGATGTCGTAACAGATACGGATCGGGTGATCAGGCAATACAAAAGCCAGCACCCGGAACTGGTGGAAGATCAGACGCGCAGGGAAGAGCCGCATACACAGCCGGAAGAAGCCAAGACACTGGCAATAGATACACAGCCGGAAGAAGCTAAGACGCCGGCTATAAATGCACAGCCAGAAGAAGTCAAGGCACCGGCAATAAATACACAGCCGGAAAAAGCCAAGACACCGGAAATAGATACACAGCCGGAAAAAGCCAAAACACCGGCGATAGATACAGATCCGCGGCGCATCACAGGAACGGTGAAATATGTCGGAAAGGGAACAAAAAGCTTTTATGCCTACGTTGCCGGAACTGACGGAAGGGAATACTGCCTCACGGAAAGCGTGTATTCCAAGACGGAACGGGCAGCAGAAGTGATTCAAAAAGGGAAAAAGATCTCTTTTATTCCGCAAGAAGGGAAAAATAAGGGACTTGCCACAGAGGTGAAGAAGGGTGATAACTGAAAAAGAAAAACGGCTGATAGGAAGATATTGTGTTTATCCGTCCATTGCTATGGCAGCAATCATCATTGATTTGCTGATCGGTTTTTGGTGGGCCTTTTTGGTCATGCTGGATGATATGGCATTTGACAGCACTGTTCTGTATATGCCGGGGCTGATTCTGTACTTAGGAATCGTATCCGTTTATCTTGTGATAGCGATTGTATTGTATGTAAAGGTACGGTCGGTCTCCAAAAGCAGAGTTGGATCCATCTGATGAGCCAGGCGGGGCTGCTTGCAGGGGAATATGAGGATCCAGAACGTTTAAGGCAGATTCAGGGCATGCATTCGGCAGGAAAGATGCTGAATCGCTTTGTGGACGCTTCTTTGCAGAAGGCGGGGGGATGCCATGCAGGCGGTAGCTGCGGCGCAGACGGTTGCTGTGGTTGACAGGAAAATGCGGTCCGTGAAGGAAGATGTGTGCAGGATGGCAGAGATTTACCGGATGAAAGTGCCGCGGGCGAAAGGATATGTATGGCTCATGAGCCTTGTGCCCATTCTGCTGCTGACCGCTGTTTACATTCCGGAATTTGCAGCTTCCAGCAGAAAGGTGGCGCAGGAGAGGGAAAGGGCGGCGGCCGTGGTTTATGAGGTCCGCGATGCCCTGGAAAGCGGATGCGCCAATGTGATCATTGATGATCCGGCTGAGGAGTATCAGTCCTATGGCTATCAGGTGTTGGCGGAATTATACGGCAGGGATGGGAAGGATCATTCGAGAATTTCCCTGTATATCGGAAATGACGGGCTGATCAGCGAAGTGAATTATGTGCTGACGATAGATATTCAGGATACCAAGGAAGCCAATCTTGAGAGGGCACAGCAGAATGCCGCGAAACTGCATGAGATGCTTGCCGCTTCCGGTGTCGGGGCGGCGGAACCCGTCCTGCTGGAGAGGTCTGAATTGCCGGATGCATTTATAGATCAGTTCTTGAGCGGTTCATATTATGATAGCATAAACATACATGATGAAAATGCAAACTGCTCTGCCTTATATTCGACGGATCCGGAAGATGTAAACAATGAACATGATTCTTTTTACTTCTATCTTAGCATGGGAGAAGCGTAGCCAGAGGCATGGAGAGCGTGGAATGAGGAGGTGACAGGCGTATGGAGGATTCCTTGCACGGTGCCTGCCGGACGCAGGTACCAAAGGAGGAAAAGAAAGCGGGTATTTCTCCGGAGGAACCGCTGTGCAGGTGCGGCTGGTGCAAAACGTCAGAGAAGATGATCCGCTATCATGATGAGGAATGGGGAATTCCCCTTCATGATG
>USKC01000419.1 GCA_900555195.1 uncultured Lachnospiraceae bacterium | reverse complement strand
AAGGGCTTGTGGTCGCGATCAAAATGGCGATCCGCTTAAGCTTCCTGATCATCGGATCCTCGGTCATGACACTGACGACGACGCCCAATAACCTGACGGACGGAATGGAGAGCCTGATGCGCCCCCTGCGCAGGCTCCATGTGCCGGTTCACGAGATCGCCATGATGATGTCCATCGCCCTGCGCTTCATCCCGATCCTTCTGGAAGAGACGGATAAAATCATGAAGGCGCAGATGGCCAGAGGGGCGGATTTTGACAGCGGCAACCTGATCCAGAAGGCGAAAAGCCTGGTTCCGCTTCTGGTGCCTCTGTTCATCTCTGCCTTCCGGCGGGCCAATGATCTGGCAATGGCCATGGAAGCGCGCTGTTATCGGGGCGGAGACGGCAGGACAAAAATGAAACCCCTTATCTACCAGAGAAGGGATGCACTCGCTTATGCGGTGCTGGTTCTGTATCTGGTGCTTACGGTGCTGATAGGAAGGATTCTGCTATGAGAACGGACGGGATAAAGCCTGCGGCAAAACGGATCATGCTGACCGTCGCCTATGATGGAACCGCTTACTGCGGATGGCAGCTGCAGCCGGGGAAACCGACCATTGAAGCGCAGCTGAATGAAAGTTTGAGCGCGCTGCTTGGAGAGCCTATTCGGGTGATCGGGGCCAGCAGAACCGATGCAGGCGTGCATGCCCGGGGAAATGTGGCTGTTTTCGACACCTGTTCCCGTATGCCGCAGGATAAGTTCTCCTACGCATTGAACCAGAGGCTTCCGGAAGACATTCGGATTCGAGCATCCAGAGAAGTGCCGTCGGACTTTCATCCGAGAAAAACGGACAGCGTGAAAACCTATGCGTATCACATACTGAATGCAAAATTCCCAGATCCGATGGAGCGGCTGTACAGTTATTTCACCTATCTGCCTCTGAATGAACGGCGGATGCAGCAGGCTGCGGCTTATCTGCCGGGAGAGCATGATTTTTCCAGCTTCTGCAGCGCTGGCGCTCAGGTTACCAGCACAGTGCGGACGCTGTATGACTGCCGGGTGGAGCGGAACGGAGAGCGGCTGACCATCTGGATTCGCGGCAATGGGTTTCTATATAACATGGTGCGCATTATTTCCGGCACGCTGCTGGAAGTGGGAAGCGGAAAAAGGGAGCCGGAGGAAATGAAACGGATCCTGGAGGCCCATGACCGAAGGGCTGCGGGCCCCACCGCGCCGGCGAAAGGGCTGGAATTGGTATCCTATTATTTCCCGATATTGGACGAACTGCCGGAATCGGAATGAATTAAGAGGCAGGAGGTCTGAAGGATTCCATAAACAAGCCGAAAATGGGCTGAAAAATGAGAAAAAAATATTGACACGCGCGGCAGCGTATAATATAATAACTCAGTGCGACAAGTTAGAAAATGTCTTCCAATGCCCCGGAAAGACATTTTGACATAGAATCATCCAGAGCGGTGGTCCCACTTCCCAGGGGTGCCGCAAAAACAGTATGACAGGTTTTATAGGACGTTTCATTTGATGGAGGTATGTGATGAAGACATTTATGGCTAATCCGGCTAAGATTGATAGAAAATGGTATGTTGTGGATGCGGAAGGCCAGACGCTGGGCCGCCTTGCATCTGAGGTTGCCAAAGTATTGAGAGGCAAGAATAAGCCTGAGTTCACTCCCCATATTGATACAGGCGATTATGTGATCGTCATCAATGCGGAGAAGATTGCCGTTACAGGTAAGAAGATGGATCAGAAGGTTTATCATCATCATTCCGACTACGTTGGAGGCATGAAGGAAGTTACCCTGAAGGAAAAGATGGCGAAGAAGCCTGAGCAGGTTATCGAACTGGCTGTAAAGGGCATGCTTCCGAAGGGACCCTTAGGAAGACAGATGTTCACCAAGCTTCATGTATACGCTGGAAGCGATCACAAGCATGCAGCTCAGAAACCGGAAGTTCTGACATTTTAATCCAAGGGAATCTAGTAAGGAGGAAATAAAAAATGGCTAACGCAGCAAGATATTATGGAACCGGCAGAAGAAAAAAATCTATCGCGAGAGTATATCTGGTACCCGGAAACGGAACCATTACTGTAAATAAGAGAACCATCGATGACTATTTCGGACTTGAGACCCTCAAGACGATCGTTCGTCAGCCGCTGGCTGCAACGGAAACCGAAGGAAAGTTTGACGTCCTTGTAAACGTAAAGGGCGGCGGATATACCGGACAGGCAGGCGCTATCAGACATGGTATCGCAAGAGCTCTTCTGGAAGCAGATTCTGAGTTCAGACCTACCCTTAAGAAAGCTGGATATCTGACACGTGACCCTCGTATGAAAGAAAGAAAGAAATACGGTCTCAAAGCAGCCCGTCGCGCTCCGCAGTTCAGCAAGCGATAATCGACTGCTCAGACTATATCAAAATGGTTCAAAAACCCCGGAAAATCAA
>USKC01000418.1 GCA_900555195.1 uncultured Lachnospiraceae bacterium | reverse complement strand
CAGCGGAGCCAGCAGGGGATAAGAGATGGCGGGGCTGGCCCGGAGAAATGCAGAGGCATGCACGGGAACGGCGGATAGGAACCATTAGATAAATGATTGACAGATGAAGAAAGCTTCTTTATGATGAAATCATGCTTTCGGAAGGGGGAGAAAGTCCGAAGAATACCCTTAAGGAGAGATGATATGCGTTTTATAAAAAAGCTGATCGGTTTTACCCTGTTGGTTCTGTGCCTTGGAGCCCTGTTTGTGGGCGGGCGCCTGGTATGGCAGGGATACCGTTTCTATAAACAGGTGACAGAAGAAACGCCTCTTACCCAAAAGGTGGAGGAGATCCGTTCCAAACCTCATTTCACAACCCTGGAGGAACTGCCGCAGACCTATCTGAATGCGGTTATAGCGGTGGAAGATGCCAGATTCTATAAGCATGGCGGGATCGATCTGATCTCGACGGGACGAGCTGTGCTCACCAATTTGAAAGAGCAGGAGCTGGCGGAAGGCGGAAGCAGCATCACACAGCAGCTGGCTAAGAATATGTACTTTACCCAGGAGAAAAAGTTTGTCCGCAAGGTGGCGGAACTGTTTGTGGCTTTTGATCTGGAAAAGGAATATACCAAAGATGAAATTCTGGAATTATATCTGAATACCATTTATTTCGGTAACGGATATTACTGCGTCTATGACGCTGCGGAAGGATACTTTGGGAAGGAGCCGTCCCTAATGACGGACTATGAAAGCACATTGCTGGCGGGCATTCCCAATGCCCCTTCGGTCTATGCGCTGACGAACCGGCCGGAACTGGCTGCCCAGAGACAGGAGACGGTTCTGGAATGCATGGTGGAGCAGCATTATCTGACGCAGGAGCAGGCGGACAGCATCCTTCAGGAAGGTGCATAAACGGCATTCATGCTGCCCTCCCGGGAAAATCAGAGATAGTACGGAACCATCACGGCGAACACGGAGTAAAGGAGCGCCGCTGTAATAAAGAAAAGGAGCAGTCCTCCGAAAAGCTTCGGAAGGATGGGCGTGAAGGTTCGTAGGTGCAGCTTATCCGAAAGAGCCTGGAGCAGAAACAGGATCTTTTTAATGCCGAGCGTTACCAGGTACATGAAAGCCGGCAGCATAGGAAGCAGATAACGTCCCTGAGGCTGGAAATCCCAGCTGTAGGAATAGTAGACACACAGGACGATGGGGATGATGCAGGCGATTCCCATGCAGATGTTGATAAGCCATTTGTGCCTTGTGCTTTGCCAGTTCAGATATAGTTCATGCCCTACGGGAATGAGGGCAGCGACCAGACCTGCGGCAAAAATACGGTAATAGGTCTCATAGATATAATAGTGGGTCGGAATAATCATGGGGCCGAACATCGCCACAAAGCTTCTGGACAGAAGCGTGAAGAAATCCGTTCCGAATACCATTTCTAAGACCCCTACCCCCTGGTTTTGATAGGTCGGGCGCAGGAGCGGATGGAATTCTGGCGTACAGGTCAGAGCGACACATTGATTTCTGGCCTGCATTCCGAGAAAATCGCCCTGATAGAGAATGGCATTGCGCAAAAACCACCATCCCGCTCCGATCAGGACAAGAAGCGCAATGAAACATCCCTTGCGCAGCAAAGGCCTGAATTCAATATAATATCGATCCTTGGGAGAAGCCGTACCGTCTGCAGTGATGGAACCTGCAGGCACTTTGTTGATAAAGTGTGTGAGAAATAGGACGGCGGATACCAGAATCGCCCCATAAGCGTTATAGTACGAGAGCATGCACAGAACGATGCCAACGGCCAGCTGTATGCATTGGGAGCGTCCAAATCCCTTCCGGCAGCCCGTAAGCGCTGCGGCAAACATCATCATTACCGAAAAAAGAGCACAGGAATCTGTATTCACATAAGTATGGATAAAAATGCTCTGAGGCAGGAAGACGACCAAACAGGAAAAAATCCATTGGGAGAGCGTATCCGGGAAAAACAATTTGGAAAGCTTTCTCGCATAGTAGGCGCATCCCAGACCAAAGAGAACGTTCACCATGCGGGCGGATACAAGAAGCATGTCGAAACGTTCCGTAAAAAGGCGCAGGAACCACAGAAGATATCCCTGGATCATGTAGGGAAGCATTGGCTGAAACGCATAAGATCCCCCATATCCCGGGATCAGCACCTCCGGATCATCCCCTTTTGGAAGGATTCCATGCTCTGAAATATACCAGACGATCCGAAACCGGTTGATTTCGTCCGGGCCTTCTCCGAACGGCTGAATGAGGACAAAGGCCAGCATGCAGGCCAGTGCGGTCAGGAAGAATAGAACTTCATAAAAGGATTCGTTTTTAAACAGGCTGCGTTCTTTTGCCATGGGCACTCCTTGCTCGTGTAGTAATAGATATTGTCATTATAATCTAACCAGGCGATTTTTGCCAGACCATAATCTTTCCGTTTTCCTGCATCCCCGGCATTTCGCAGTGCCCTTCCCG
>USKC01000417.1 GCA_900555195.1 uncultured Lachnospiraceae bacterium | reverse complement strand
TGCCGATTCCTCTCACCTTCCCACATGCGGTTTCCACAACGGGATAAGGTTCTGTAACCGTTCCGAATATTGGTTTTCCATACTCCATTCTTTTCCCTCCTTTCACCGTTTGCCGGTTCTTATGAAACCATGCCGGCTATTTTTTCATTATAGGAATCTCCCTTCAGAAAAACTATGCACACTTCTTTGACAATCTTTCAATATTCTTATGCGTTTCTGTTTGTTCCTTGCTTTTCCCATTTCATACGTTTACTATAAAGATAGCATCTATTTTTCATGCTGTACCAAAAAGAACGGCCGCGCATCGCTGCAAAGGAGGAGACCATGATTGCTCGCAGGCGGGAATATTCCCTTTTTACCCAATCCATTGAAATCGTCCTGCTGATTTACTGCCTGTTTATTTTCTCCTTCTTCGCCGTCTTTGTCTTTTTGAACCACAATATGCAGTCCAATCTGTACGGCGGCTATTCCAAGACCATCGATTACTGCCTGGCCGAAATAGAAAATGATCTGACTATCGTAGAACGTTCCATCCTTTCAACGCTCTATAATAATTCGGATCTATCGTCCCTTTCCTATTCAGAGGATGTTCTCTCCATCTCCGTCTCTGAAACCCGCCTTCAAAGAACACTGAACTCCTACCTGTCATGCTATTCCACCGTAGACGGCCTCTTTTTTTACAGCATCCAAAACGATCGCTTCGTCTCTGCAGTCCGCGATCCCAATTCCTTCTCTCCTGCCTACTTTAAAGATTTCATGCGTTCTCCGGATGAACCGGACCGTTATGATGAGCCGCGCGCACAGCTGATTTCCGGCGGCGGCAGTTATATTTTCTATCAGATCGGCGATAAGTACTGTCTGGCCCGCATGTTCGCCTACAACAATATGATCGGAGGCATATGGGTTGATCTGGACACCATTATGGAGAAGTTGGAACAAAGCACCTCCAAAGATACCCTCTGCGTATTTTTCAATCTTTCGGAACTGGAGGAACCCGTCGGCAACTATCCTGTAGACCCAAGCCTTCTGCAGTGCGTTTGGACAAAAGACGTACAGGTCGTCCCTTATGCGGGCGCCCGTTTTCTGACGTTCCAGGTACAGCCCTCTTTCTGCACCGGCAGTCTTCTTCTTCTCATGCCTTATTCCCAGCTCAGGCAAACGCTGGAGCTGCACTATATCCTTCAGGGAGTGTTCATCCTGGGCCTTGCGTTTTGTTTCGCCGCCACCTTCCTTCTCTTCAAAAGCAGGCTGCGTCTTCCGATACGGGAACTTTACCGAATCTCTGCCGCCGTAAGAGAAAGCAGGCAGCCGGAGGTCATCCGCCTGCAGCCTCCCAGTCGCTGCAGAGAGGTACGGGAAATCAACGAAGAAGTCCTCCATCTTTTGGAATATATCGCTTCCTTGGAAAACCAGGTGCTGAAAGAACAGCTTTTGAAAAAAGAATATGAGCTGCTGAGCCTGCGCAACCAGGTTTCTCCTCATTTTCTGATCAACTGCCTGAGCATCATCTCCTCTATGGCCGGCACCTCCGTCAGCCGAAGTATCCTGAGATCCATGATATCCACGTTAGCGAAGCATCTTCGTTATACTTTATCTTCCAAGTCATATGTCAGCCTGGCAGAAGAAATCAGTTTTGTCAAAAACTATTACGAATTAAATAACTATCGTTATCCAGATAGTCTGAGCTACAAAATCGATATTCGAGGTCTGTGCGACAACGCCACCGTCTTCCCTTGCCTGATTTTAATGCTGAGCGAAAATTCCATTAAATATAATTTAAGTACGGATGAAAAGCTGGAACTTCACATCACAGTCTGGGAAGAGGAAGCGGAAAGCGGAAAAACTTTTGTCCATCTTTGCCATCAGGACAGCGGAAACGGTTTCCCGGAACAAATACTGGAAGATCTGAACCGTCCCGATCCATCTCTGGAAGAAATCTCCGACGGTTCCAGAATCGGACTGTATCATATCAAGAAAAGAATCCTTCTCGCATACGGCGGCTGTCACGGCAGCGTCCATTTTTCTAATCATCCTGAAACCGGAGGCGCACAAGTAGACATCATCTTCCCTTATATCTCTTATCAGGATTCCTAACATCAACAGGAGGTGCATTCATGAAAATACTGATTATTGACGACGATTTTTATATTGTAGAAGATATCCGCATGAATACGGATTGGAATAAGCTGGGGATTACGCAGCAATATACCGCCCACAGCGCACAGGAAGCCAAACATATCGTAGAACAGAATCCGGACATCGATATTGTCCTTACCGATATTGAGATGCCTAAGGAAAACGGCTTTGATTTCGTCCGCTGGCTCTACGCCAGGAAACTGAATCCGGTAATCCTTCTTCTCACCGGCCACGAACGCTTTGATTACGCGCACTGTGCGATTGAACTACATCTGCTGGATTATATTACAAAGCCCGTAGACATTTTCTATTTGGAAAAAGCCCTCTCAAAAG
>USKC01000416.1 GCA_900555195.1 uncultured Lachnospiraceae bacterium | reverse complement strand
CTGGAGACGCAGTCCTGCAATGTAAATGCGGTGGACTTCTATCTGCATGAGGGGTTTTCGCTGATCGGGCTGGATACCTGCTGTTACAGCAATCGGGATGTGGAGCGCAGGGAAGTGCGCATGGAAATGGGATGGATGCCGGCGCCTAAAAGAAGGCTTTCCCGCGATGAGATAGAGATCCGCCCGGAACGAAGGGAAGAATGGCATACGGTGGAGCGGATGGTGCAGAGGGCATTCTGGAACAAATACCGTATAGGATGTGACGAACACTATCTGGTGCATAAACTGAGGGAACATGCGGACTATCTGCCGCATCTTAGCCGGATCGCCTGGAAGGGAGAGGAGGCGGTCGGCGGGATCTTCTATTCCCGCTCCCGGGTGAGGTCTCAGGAAAAGGAATGGGAAGTCCTTACCTTCGGCCCTCTGTGCGTGAGTCCCGAATGGCAGGGATGCGGCGTGGGAGAGATGCTGCTCCGGGAGACCATGGAGATGGCAGCCAAAGAGGGCTGGCCTGGAATCATCATTTTTGGGGAACCGGATTATTATCCCAGGATGGGCTTTCGGACCTGCGACCATTTTGGGATCACCACGGCGAATGGAAAGAATTTCGACGCATTTATGGGGATTGAACTGCAGAAGGGAAGTATGGAAGGGATCCATGGAAGCTTCCATGAGTCGGAAGCGTTTGAAGGGATCCGGCAGGATGATGTGGAGCGGTATAATGAGCTGTTCCCTCCGCTTGAAAAACAGTATTATCCGGCACAGTGGCAGGAGGGATGAGATAGGCGCGCGCAGCGTCCGTTCACGGATAGGCCTTTCTGTATTCTTTGGCTGCGGCCAGGCGCGGGCCTCCTTTCCGTCCCTTCATAATGCCCGCACCCTGCCGCGCCGTCTCCTGCAAGGGCCGCCGCAAAAGCGCCCGGGCAGCTGTATTCCTTTTTGGCGCAAGCTATTTCAAAAATCGGCTGTTTCCAAGCTTCTTCCCACAGGGCCTTCTTCCGCGTGGCGGCTAAACTCCGCCCTGCGGGCGTCAAACAACGCCGCCAGAACATGCGGGAGATCGTCACCGGTTCAAAAACAAGAAACAGCACAATTTTTTCACAGGCCAACCGGAAAGGGAATACGCCCCTCCCCTCTGTCCTTCCCGCAGCGGCACGCCGGGTCCCCGGATAGGGGAAGGGCCTGCGCGCAGGGGGACGGGACGTGGCGGCCACGCTAAAATAACACAAAAATTAAGCGAGGATGACACCTCGCTTAATCCTGTTTCTTCCTATATTTAGAAGGAGACTGCCCGAAATGCTTTTTGAACAGCTTGCTGAAATGATATGCATCATCATATCCCACACAGAGGGCGATGTCCTGGATGCTGGCATCCTTCTTCTGTTCCAGAAGCTCCCGGGCCTTTTCCATGCGCACGCGGATCAGATGATTGATCGGCGTGTCACCCGTTTCGCTTTTGAAAATTTTTGAAATATAAAAAGGGCTCAGGTACATGTTTCTGGCGATCTGATCCAGAGATATTTTCTCGTTATAATGGCAGTCCAGATAATCGATGATCTGTTCCACCACATATTTCTTATTGGTGGATTCAAATTCATATCCCTCATCCGCAGAGAGGGGGGCGGCGGACTGTTCCCGGTACAGAAGCAGGATCATCTGCGTCACATAGGCCTTCAGCATGAAATACCGCCCTGGCTGCAGGCTGCCGCTCTCCGATTTGATGAGGGAGCAGAGACGGAGGATGCTGACGAATGTTTTCTCCGCTGGATGCAGAAGGCAGTCATGTTCCGGAAATACGATCTGGTTGCGCTCCATTCCGCGCATATGAATATCCGTGAAAGAGACATAAAATTCCTCTAAAGGCGAGTTCGCAGAACTGGAAACACACTGATGCAGGACGCCGGGATTGAACAGAAGCACATCGCCTTTTTTGACGGAATACCATTTTTCATCCACAAGAAAGCCGCCCTCTCCGGAGAGGATGACAGCGATTTCGATAAAATCATGGCTGTGCGCCGCCTCCGCCTCCTTACGGGAAAGCTGACAGGTGAAAAGAAAGGTGGGATTCAGATCTTCATAAGTGATATCATACTGTATATTACACATATGTGCGGCTACCTCGTCTGTGTGGAGCGCCTGTCGGATCCGGCCGATTTTGCAGGAAAATGGGCAAATCCCTCCGGCGCCTGGAATAGAGGAAAGGAAACTGACGCAAATTTGCAGGTTTTCCTGCAAACGCTTCTAATATCCTTCCTGATACTTTCATTATACCATCCCCTTTCCCAAAGAGATATGCAGAATTAAAAAAATAATTCAAATTTTGACCGTTGTCAATGCCAAGCCGCCCTCTGCCTTCGCCCTCCCCCTGTATCCAAACACTTCCCTGCTCCCCTAAGCCCGGCGCACCGCTGCAGGAAGGATGGATGGGAGGGGCGCATTCCCTTTCCGGCTGGCCGCCTCAAAAATTGACTGTTTCTGAGTTTTTGA
>USKC01000415.1 GCA_900555195.1 uncultured Lachnospiraceae bacterium | reverse complement strand
GCGTCCCCTTCCTCCAGATCTGCTCCCACTGTGCTTTCTTTCTCATCAGGAAACCGGCATACAGAATCTTTGGGAACGGGAAAGTCTGGCCGCCGCCGGACTGCATCCTAAGATGATCTGCACAGCTCCAGATCTGTCCACCGTCATCGGCATGATAAACGCCGGACATAGCTGCGCATTTCTGCCGCAGAGAGTCATCGAGTCCGCTAAAGAACACATCACCATCAATCCTGCCGTACCATCCTGGAAGATATACTGGTCCATCTGCTTCCAGCTTCCCCGCCACGCAGAACACGCCGCATCCCTGGAAGCATTACTGTCGATATTACAAAGCATATTAGGCTGATTCGTCCCGGATCTAAGTTCCGGTAAAATCAGCCCAAAATTTTCCAAAAAAAGCCGCGCAAACAAGCGCAAACACTCATGCCTGGTACGAATTTCTGTACCAGGCACTTTTCGTATCATCTATGCCCGGCTTTTCATTGTTATTCTCTATCCCCTTTAGTCCATAACGTGACTCCATCTTTGCGTATATTGTCATAAAATGGAAGTGCATTTCCTAATTTTCGGAAATTTTCGTAATTTATATCGATCACAGAAAATACTCGATTATGTTTCAGGTTCATATCTACAATAAAATCTAAAAGCTTATCGTCTAAATCATCATCTATCGTACCATAGATAATCAGGGCAATATCCACATCCGATTCTTCAGTATTGGTTCCACGAGCCACAGAGCCATATAAAACAACTTGATCAAGCTGCCCTCCCAGCATTTGCACAACACCGTCCACAAATTCCTTTAACGCAGGCTGCATTACGCCATCACCACCATACATTCTTTCTCGCAGAATGCAATTCCATATTTTAATACCTTTTTCATACCCCTGCGCTGCAGACCAACAGCATACTTTTTTTCTTCAATCTGACTCAAGGCCTCCGCACAGGCATTCTCCAGGTTCCCATTGTGGGCATACTTTATCTCGATGATAATGCCAACGCGTTCTGGCGTGCGAATGGAAATGTCGCTGTAGCCTTCACCTGTTTCCGCATTGGACTGTATGCTCCAGGTTCCCTGGCTTTGCAAAAGCCCCAGTAACATGCCATGGTAGAAATTTTCCTTCATTCCTTTTCGCACCGCAGAATCCCGGATACTAATAGAATCCCATAAGTAATCGTGCAGCATATCCTCAATCATTGCTGTGTCGCCGGACGTGAAGGCCTGACAGAATCGATTGATTCGTGTAGAATCCGCAAGAGTCGTTTCCCTGAACCAGTCCTGTACTAGAACAGTAAACAGTTTGGCAATTTCACCATTGGGAATTCGGAGGGCAAATATATCTGCATCTTCATTCTCCACATGCTTTCCGGTCAGGTACCCAGTTGCATATAGAACACTCCAGATATTGTCAGCGGAATCGTCAATCTCTCTATAGGTGAGCTCCTGGCGAATAGACTTCACAATTGTCCCGCCGTTTATCAGCTCTTCAATCTGGTCTTTTGTTGTCTGATCTGCCTTTTGGAGCAGGCGCAAAATAAGGGAGTTTCCGCTGGTATTGGCCCAGTAGTTTTTTGGCGGAACTGTCGGGTCTGCCAATAACTCATCGCAGTAATTAATCACATCCCAGGGGCAATATACATTTATTTTCCCGAAAAGATATCCATCGTACCATTCGCGAATCACATCCTTATATGCTGTCAACTCATAGAAACCTAGAAGTTCATCCACATCCTCATCTGTAAATCCAAAATATTCATCGTATCTGGCATCCGAAACTGTGTGGATTTTCAGATTATTCAGACCCGTGAAAATGCTTTCTTTTGAAATCCGCAGACAGCCTGTAAGAACGGCAAAATAGAGTGAATCATTGGTTTTCAGCACATTGCCCAGCATGTTTCGAATCAGACTTACCATCTGATCATAGTACCCTGACTGGAACGCCTTATCCAATGGCACATCGTATTCATCAATCAAAAGGATTGTATTACGGCCATAATGTTTCGCAAGCAAGCGGGAAAGTGTTTTCAAACTTCCAGTTAGTGCAGCGTCTGACATGGTATAATCTGCTTCACTCGACAAATCTACATTAACCAGACGGAGGTAAGACGCTTTTTCGTCCATCGAAAGATTCCTGCTTTCTTCCAAAAAGCCAAATCTTGCAGCTTCGTCCCCAATCACAGAGCGCAAAGCCGCTGTAGCAGTCTCATAGTTGAGGCCGTCCACACTTTTCAGACTGATGGAAATAACCGGGAACTTCCCCATGTATTTCTCACACAGTTCTTTCTCCTGCGCAATCTTCAGCCCTTCAAACAACTGTTTTTTCCCGCCAATCTCAAAAAAGCACTTCAGCATACTCATATTCAGCGTTTTTCCAAATCGTCTTGGCCGGGTGAACAGATTCACTTCTCCCCAATTATGAAGCAGCTCGGAAATAAACATCGTCTTATCTGCATAATAAAAATCATTTGTCCTGATTTTTTCAAACCCGTCAATTCCAATGGGCA
>USKC01000414.1 GCA_900555195.1 uncultured Lachnospiraceae bacterium | reverse complement strand
TTATGCGCTTTTTTTGCTTCTAATTTTTCTGCGCAGGCGGATTCCCAGAGTGTTTGCCTATCTGTTTCTGTGTTTGCTCAGCATGGTTTTCATGATACGGCCGAGAGGTACGGAACTGACCATGCTGGATGTTGGGCAGGGAGACTGCATCTACATCCGAAGCGGCCAAGGGAGACATTATCTGTATGACGGGGGAAGCAGTTCAAACAGCGCGGCAGGGACCTGGCAGGTGATCCCTTTTTTGAAATGCCGGGGTGTAAACAGGCTGGAACTGGTTTTCGTGAGCCATTGGGACACGGATCATATCAATGCGGTTGAAGCGGTGCTGGAATGGGCACAGGAAGACGGCATAGAAATCGGAGGCCTGGTGTTGTCCGGGGCGGGCCCCTGGGATGAACTTCTGGAAGGCCTCCTGAACGCGGCGAAAGGGGCGGGCGTTCCCGTTTACCGGATGGAGGCGGGGGAACGGATAGAGGAGAAAAACTGCAGCTTTCAGGCGCTGTATCCCGTATCAGGACTGGATACGGCGGATAAAAACGCGGCATCTTTGGTGCTTCGTTATAGTGAATACCGAGAGGGCCGCGAGACGTTCTCCGCCCTTCTTACCGGAGACGTGGAGGAAGAGGGAGAACGGAAAATGCTGACGGAAGGGGCCAAGCTGGAAAGTCTGTTTTTGAAAGTGGCTCACCATGGCTCGGATACCTCTTCCGGAAGAGAATTCCTGCGGGCAGTCCGTCCAAAAGCGGCGCTGATTTCCTGCGGCAGGAAGAATTCCTATGGACATCCCCATGAGGCCGTGCTGGAACGCCTTTCGGAAGAAGGCATTCCCTGCTATATCACATCCCGATGCGGCGCAGTTACCATATACGAACGGGACGGAAAAATTCTGCTCAAAACTTTTCTGCAAAAATGAACCATTTTCTTCTTTGCGTGCTCTATAAAGTAGGTGCACCAAAAAGACGGAAATATAAAAGTGAGGAAAGAGATTTGAACGAACAGGAACTGGTGGAACGATTACAAAAAAAGGATGCGGAGGCCTTTGACGAATTCTATCGCAGTTACAGCGCCCAGGCATACCGGACGGCGTATTTCATGCTGGGCAGCCGGGAAGACGCCGAGGATGTGGTTCAGGAGGCCTTTGTCCAGGTCTATCTGAATATTCACAGGCTGAGAGACCCGGCAGGGTTTAGAAGCTGGTTCTACCGGTCGCTGACCCGGCTGGCATGGAGAAAGGGACGCACCTCGCGAAGGGAGATCCCGGATGAAGATATTGCGCTTCATGCGGATCGGGAGAGTTCGGGAGATTCTCTGACGGATTTGCTTCAAAAGGAGGAACGGGATTGCATCCGCATGGCTGTGCAGCGTCTGGACGAAAAGCATAGAAGTATTGTGGTTCTGTATTATTATAACGAATTTTCCACTAAGCAGATTGCGAGGATCACCGGATGCCTGGAAGGAACGGTGAAATCCAGATTGTATACGGCCAGAAAACGGCTGGAAAGGATTCTGCAGCAGGAAACGTCGGAAGGGAAATATATGGAAAGAATTCCAGATAGGAGCAGAGCATGAGAAAAAGACAGATGGATGAAAAAATGGCGGAATGGTTTCGCACGGAAGCGGAAGGCATTCCGGTTCCTCCGAACATGAAGACGGAGATTGATGAGCGCATCCGAACAGTGGAGAGGAGAAAGATTATGAGATTTTCAGCGAAAAAAGTAGCGTTGGTAGCGGCAGCAGTCGCCCTGATTGGTTCTGTGACAGCGGTGGCGGCAGGAAGATTGGCAGCATCAGAGAGCCATTCTAACCTGAATGATGCGGTAAAAAATTACGAAGAAGTGGCGGCTCTGGAAGGGGAAGTGGGATTTGCATTCCCTGCTTTGGAAGAATTTTCTAACGGTTTCAAATTTACTTCGGCTGTTCCCGCGGAAAACAGCGATTACGACGAAGAGGGAAATGTGCTGGGCAGCTATCAAAGCGTCGATCTCACCTATACGGATGGCACGCAGGATGTGAACATCTTTATCCAGGAAGCCCATTCCTATGACAGCCAGGAACAGGAAGCGGTGGGCGTTGTTCCCGTATGGCAGGGAGAAAAGGAAGGAATCGCCCTTGAGGTAACCCGCACAGTTCATAAATTCGTACCTGCGGATTATGAACTGACAGAAGAAGATATTCAGGCGCAGGAGAACGGAAGCCTCGTATTCGCATACGGCAGCAATGAAGTGGAAGAAACGGTAAGCTATAGCTGTAATTTTACCAAAGACGGCCTCTCTTACGGCGTGATGGGCTTTGATCTGACCATGCAGCCGGAAGAACTGGCACAGATGGCCGCCGAACTGGTGACACAGGGAGAATGAGGAATAGGGTTCCCTGAATGAAAGCATGGAAGGACAAAAAAGGCTGTTTCTCTTCGGTATATCCGGAGAGACAGCCTTTTTTGATGCCTGACGGATTGGCTAGCCGCAGCTCACGGGAGGAAAGATACGTTGCCGCTCAGCCTTACGCACATGCTGTTCTGCCCTCCGG
>USKC01000413.1 GCA_900555195.1 uncultured Lachnospiraceae bacterium | reverse complement strand
GCGTAAGTGCCGGCGTTTTTAGACGGCCCTCATAAAGTACCTGCCTGCGGCGGCCTGGAATGCCGAGCGGGGCAAGGCGTATCCGGGACGGAGAAGGCGCCTATGCCTGCGGCGGCGTTTCCGCTGGCGAAAGTATTTATTCGTTCTGCATTGTTACGGCGATCGCAAGAGAACCTGGGCCGATGTGGCAGGCGACGCTCAGGGACAATGGATCCATGTGGCTTTCCGCTCCGGGGAAGGAAGCCAGCGCCTCTTTCTGGAAGTCCTCAGCGGCTTCCTGGTTGGCGCTATGCGCGAAGTCCACCCACATGCCGCAGTTCTCCAGAGGACGTCCGAAACGGTTGGTCACATCGTTTTTCGCAGCGTTCAGCATGATCTGCCGGGCAGATGCCGTGGTTCTGGCCTTGGCAAACGCATCCAGCTTCTCCCCCTGAATCTGCAGAACAGGCTTCAGGCGCAGGAAGGTGCCAAGCGCGGCCGCTGCAGGTGTAATACGTCCTCCTTTTTTCAAATAGGTGAGCGTATCTACCATGATATAAATGCTGGAGTTGAATTTGTCCTTTTCCAGGAATTCTTTGATCTCTTTTGCATTCAATCCCTTCTGGGCCAGATGTATGGCATCCATGACTGAACGGCGCTGCGTAACGGAAATCCGCTGATTATTCACCACCTGCACCTTACCGTCAAAATCCTCTGCAAGCAGCATCGCCGTCTGACAGGAGCCGGACAGACCGCTGCTCATGGGAATATGGACGATCTCATCATAATCCTTCAGAAGATCTTTCCAGAGTTTCAGAACCGAATCCGGCGTAGGCTGGGATGTGGAGATCGAAGCTCCGGTCTGCAGTTTTTGATAGAATTCCTCCTGCGTCAGATTGATCCCTTCAAAATACGTCTCCCCATTAATCATAAAAGGCATGGGCAGCACAGAAATGCCCAGTTCTTCAGCCTGCAGCTGGGTGATGCCGCTGTTGCTGTCCGTGACAATCGCTAAATTTGGCATGATAGTATCCTTTCTTTTCTGTTATAGATCACTCTTCTTCATTCCTGATAAACAAGAAATGGGTAATTGACAGGAATCCTCCGTCAGATCGTTCTGAAATCCACGCTATTCCCGCCTTCTTCCTCCCATAGGTATAAAGCAGCCATCTGGGGATCCTTTTTCTCCGGATCTTTGGCAACAATTTCTTCCGCCAGGGAACTGGCCGTCAGCAATAGATCCGAATCCTGATAGATGTCTGCAATTTTAAAGTCCATAAGGCCGCTCTGTCTGACGCCGAACAGATCCCCCGGCCCGCGCAGCCGCAGATCTTCTCCCGCTATGAAGAAACCGTCATTGGATGTGTTGAGAATCTCCAGCCGTTTCATGATCTGCTCATTCTCATTGGAACTGATGAAGATGCAGTAGCTTTGCGCTTTTCCCCTTCCCACACGTCCCCGAAGCTGATGCAGCTGAGCGAGGCCAAAGCGCTCTGCATTTTCCACCATCATGACCGTCGTGTTGGGGACATTGATTCCAACTTCTATTACTGTGGTAGAAACGAGCACCTGGATTCTGTTCGCCGCGAATTCCTCCATCACTTTATTTTTTTCCGCAGGCTTCATCCTCCCATGGAGCGTTCCAACATGAATCGTATCCGGAAAGACTGCCCGCAGCTTTTCGGCATAATCCTGCACATTCTCCAGCCCATCCATCTCTCCCTCTTCCACCATTGGGCAGATACAATAGGCCTGATGCCCCGCCTCCACCTGTTTTTGAATAAACGAGTAGGCCTTGGGACGGTACGCGCAGCCCACAACGCAGTTCTTAATAGGCATGCGGCCTGTTGGGAGCTCATCCAAAACGGAAACGGACAGATCCCCATACAGGACGATGGCCAGAGTGCGGGGAATGGGTGTGGCGCTCATCACAAGAACATGTGTTCCTACGCCTTTATCAGCCAGCATTTCTCTCTGCCTGACACCGAATCTGTGCTGCTCATCCGTGACAACCAGCGCCAGATCTTTATACGTCACCTTCTCCTGTATCAGCGCATGGGTGCCGACGATCACATTCGCTTCCCCGTTCGCAATGCTTTGGTAGAGTTTCTTTCGTTCGGCAGCGGTGTTGGAGCCCACAAGCAGCACCGGGCGAACACACAGCTGATGTTCTTCCGCCAAATCCCGCAGCGCCTCATAATGCTGCCTGGCGAGCACCTCTGTGGGCGCCATCAGGCAGCCCTGCTTTCCATTGGCTGCACACATCAAAAGCGCCAGAAATGCCAAAATCGTTTTCCCGCTTCCCACATCTCCCTGAACTAGCCTGTTCATGGCCGCCGTTCCTGTCATATCTGATTCAATCTCTTTCCATACCCGCTCCTGGGCTCCTGTCAACTGAAAGGGAAGCGCCTTCAACAGCCTATCCGTATCCGGCACCCGATGAAGCGTGTCCTTTACCGGCCGGTTTTGATCCAGATCCCGCAGCCGTCGCAGGCCAAGAAAGAATGCCAGGAATTCATTAAAAGACAGGCGCCTTCTGGCAGCAGCCAATTCTTCCTGCGT
>USKC01000412.1 GCA_900555195.1 uncultured Lachnospiraceae bacterium | reverse complement strand
GCCCGCGGGAAATGGAATACAGCCTGCCCGGGGAATTTCTCCGCGCCCCTATGCGCAAGCCGGGGAAGGAAATGGCGGGCGGGGAGAAGGCGCTGGATGGCTGATGCCGCCGTAGGGACACTCCGGCAAGGAGAAGGGACAACAACGACGTCTGGCAAGTGAACTCATGAAATCCAGTACAGAGGGGATGATGCGAGACGCAGGCCCAGTTTTTTTTGCAGGTTCAGGGATGGTTCATTGCCCTCAAAAACCTGGCAGAAAGGCGTTCTTCCTTTTTCCAGGGCACGGGCAATCAGATACCGTTCCAATGCGGCGCCGTATCCTTTGCGCCGGTATGCGGGCAGCACCTCCAGCATTCCCATGCTGCCCTCCGGATGAAAACCGCCGAAAGCCGCAAGCTGGCCATCCTCATAGAGGCCGTACATCTCTTCGGCCCTGATGCGCTGCGCCAGATCTTCCCTGGAATGAACGCCGTGATAGGCATAATGGTGATAGACCGCATCCACCTCTTCTTCCTGAATCGTATGGATGCAGAAATCTTCTTCCTGCCAGGGCGCTGTTTTGCGGGTATAGACAGCCTGGCGGCAGACATTGACATAGGTCTTTCCAAAACGCCTGGCGATGCTTTCCACGAGGAATTTCTGGTGAACCACAAGCAGCAGATGATCCCGCTCTTCCCTGGGAATCAGGGAAAGAAGGCGTTCTCCCATATCCACATCCACTGCGGATACCATCCACGCGCCGCTTGGCTCATCCTTCAAAAGGACTCCCTCTTCATCCGCATATTGGATATGCGCCTGCCCCCTTCGGATCGCTTCAATCATATCCATATGGCCGAGCTTATCCCGCATCAGATATCCAAGCGCCCGTTCTTTTCTGGAATAGATTTCATACAGTTCCGGGCGAACCCGCCTGGTTCTTTCCTCAGACTGTTCCAGCCGCCAGGCTTCTATTTTCGCATGATCACCTGACAGAAGGATCTTGGGGACACTCATTCCTCGCCAGATTTCCGGCCGGGTATACTGCGGATATTCAAGCAGGTTATCATGAAAAGATTCAAATTCCGCGGATTCCTCATTCTTCAAAACGCCCGGAACCATGCGGGAAATGGCGTCGATCATCACCATAGCCGGGAGTTCTCCTCCGGTGAGCACATAGTCCCCGATGGATACCTGATCGGTAACAACCGTTTCAAGAACCCGCTCATCGATCCCTTCATAATGACCGCAGAGGAAGATCAAATCCTCCTCTTTTGCCAGTTCTTCCGCCATGCTCTGGTTAAAATGCCGCCCCTGGGGGGTCACATAGATCACACGCGCTCTGCCTGCCATATCAATGCACGCCGCTTCGCCGGCACTCCCCATCTGACCGGCGCGCCTTGCGCGGATCCGTTCCTCCACCGCCATGCAGGCGTCGTATACAGGCTGTGCCTGCATGAGCATCCCGGCGCCTCCTCCATAGGGATAGTCATCCACCTTTTTATGCTTATTCACAGTATAATCCCTTATGTTTACCGTCTCCAGACTGATATGCCCGTTTTGGATCGCTCTTCCCAGGATGCTGGATGCGAGACCTTCAGACACCATCTCTGGAAACAGGGTCAGGATATGGAAATGTATGCCGCAGCTCATGAATTCCCTCCCGCTTCCAAAAGCCCGTCCAGAAGATGTACACGCATCCTTCCCTGCCCCACATCCACCTCCAGAATGCATTCCCTGATCGCGGGGATCAGAACCTGGCCGCCGTCCGCAAGGGCCACTTCATAGACATCATTGGCCCCCGTCTCCAGCACATCCCTCAGCGTGCCCAGAGGCTGCCCATCCTCATTGTCCACCTGCATGCCGATCAGATCCGCGATAAAATACTCATCCTTCCTCAAACGCACCGCATTTTCTCTTGTGACGTACAGGCTCGCTTTCCGGAATTTCTCCACATCTTCAATCGCATCCAGCCCCTTGAACTTTAGAATGACGAACTGCTTGAAGAACTTCACGCCTTCAATCTCCAGTTCGCGCTGCTGCTTTCCATCATCCAGAATCACTTCTTTTAATCTGCGGAATCTGCGCGGATCATCCGTTGTCGGAAACACCTTCACGTCCCCTCTTAAGCCATGGGTTGCGGTAATGATCCCCACCTGCAGTCTTTGTTCCATCCTCTCACCAGATCCTTTCCATGTTTTTGCCTTCTCCGTATGGATAAAGGCGCCACAAAAGCCCCGAATCTTTGCCTTTTTACGGCAAATAGCTGACTCCTGTGACGCCTTCTGTCCGTCCTGACAGCGATCGGGACCTTTCTTCCAAACAATGGGCGTTCCGATACTCTGCCTGAATTGTCAGATGATTTCCACATCCACCTGTTTTTTCTCTCTCAGTGCCGCTGCTTTTACAACCGCACGGATCGCTTTGGCGATTCGTCCCTGTTTTCCGATTACCTTACCCATATCGGACGGCGCAACGTGAAGTTCAACCGTCAGGTTTCTGCCGTTTTCTTTCTCCGTAACGGTCACTTCCTCCGGATTGTCAACAAGCGCTTTTGCAATCACTTCAACCAGTTCTTT
>USKC01000411.1 GCA_900555195.1 uncultured Lachnospiraceae bacterium | reverse complement strand
ACATTGTGATGGCGGTCTTTGACGTGGCTCAGAACGTGGTGAACGCCAGCTCCGGCATTATCTCTGCCGGGACGGCGGTGGATGCCTCTACCCTTGAAGCGATGGAGGAAACTTTAAGGGGAATGGATATCGGGCCGCTTTTGGGGCTGTTTCTGCAGTCCATTATCGTACAGATTACCATGTACGCCCTCTCCATTGTAGTATTTATCATCGTGTATGGAAGAATGGTGGAAATTTATCTCCTGACCAGCCTTGCGCCGATTCCATTTGCCACCTTTGGCAACCGGGAGCAGAGCCAGATCGGCCAGAATTATCTGCGCTCCCTTCTGGCGCTGGGATTTCAGGGATTCCTCATCATGATCTGTGTGGGAATCTATGCAGTTCTGATCCAGTCGATATCGTTTTCCGACAATATCATTTCTTCCATCTGGGGAGCCATGGGCTATACGGTTCTTCTGGTGTTTACCCTGTTTAAAACCGGGGCAATCGCCCGCAGCGTGTTCAACGCACATTAGAAAGAGGTGATGAAAATAGCAGCTTATGTATCGGTTCCGCGCGATTTGACGCGGGTGAAATCGAAAATCCTGTTTGGGCTGACCAAACGCCAGCTCATCTGCTTTGGAACGGCGGCACTGATTGGAGTGCCGTCTTTCTTTCTGCTCCGGCAGACGGGAAATACCAGCCTTGCGGCCATGTGCATGATTGTGATCATGCTGCCGCTGTTCTTTCTCGCCATGTATGAGCGGGATGGTCAGCCTCTGGAGGTGATTGCGAAGCATTTCATCGAGGCACGCATGATCAGGCCGAGAATACGGCCCTATGAGACAGATAACTACTATTCCGCTCTTTTGCGGCAGTATCAGGTTGAGAAGGAGGTACAGCAGATTGTTTGGAAAAAAGAAAGTGAAGCGCGATGTGAAAATGCCGCCTCATCTGACTCCAAAGGAGCAGAAGCAGGTAAAAGCAGTTGTGGAAGCGGCGCGTAGGGACAACGGCGTCCCCCGTACCGCACAGCAGTCCATCCCGTTTCAGCGGATGTTCCCGGACGGAATCTGCCGGGTAAGGGACAACTACTACACAAAGACAATCCAGTTTCAGGATATCAACTACCAGCTGGCCCAGCAGGAGGATAAAACGGCGATTTTTGAAGAGTGGTGTGGATTTCTGAACTTTTTCGACAGCTCCATCCACTTCGAGCTTTCCTTTATGAATATGGCGACGGATGCAGAAAGCTTTGAGCAGTCGATCCGGATTCCCTTTCGGAAAGATGAATTTAATCCGGTTCGCTCCGAGTACAGCCAGATGCTCAGACAGCAGCTGGCACGAGGCAATAACGGCCTGACCAAAACGAAGTTTTTGACTTTTGGGATTGAGGCGGATTCCATGAAGCAGGCAAAGCCCAGGCTGGATCACGTGGAGACGGATCTGTTAAACAATTTCCGGCGTCTGGGTGCTTCTGCCAGGGTACTGGATGGAAAGGAACGGCTGCACCTGATGCATTCCATGTTCCACATGGGAGACGATGACAAATTCTTCTTTGAGTGGAAATGGCTGGTGGAATCCGGTCTGTCCGTGAAGGATTTTATTGCGCCCTCTTCCTTTGCTTTCCCCAAAGGACGGATTTTCCAGATGGGGAATCTGTACGGGGCCATGTCGTTTCTGGCTATTACTGCTTCAGATATCTCTGATCGGATGCTGGCGGATTTCCTGAACATGGATTCCAGCCTGATCGTTTCCATGCATCTGCAGTCGGTGGATCAGACAGCGGCGATTAAGACAGTCAAGCACACCATTACGGAGCTTGACCGTTCCAAAATCGAGGAGCAGAAAAAGGCTGTCCGGGCCGGATATGATATCGACATCATTCCCAGCGATCTGGCTACTTATGGCAAGGACGCAAAAGCGCTCCTGAAAGAGCTGCAGAGCCAGAATGAGCGGATGTTCCTGATTACCTTCCTTGTGATGAATACGGGACGTACTGAGCAGGAGCTGGAGAACAACGTATTTCAGGCACAGAGTATCGCACAGAAGCATAATTGCAATCTGCGGCGGCTGGATTACCAGCAGGAGCAGGGCCTGATGAGCAGCCTGCCCCTAGCTCAGAACCTGATCGAGATTCAGCGGGCGCTGACCACCAGCTCCACGGCGATCTTTGTACCCTTTACCACGCAGGAGCTGTTTCAGGACGGGCCAGGAGCCTTGTATTATGGGCTGAACGCCCTCTCCAACAACCTGATTATGGTGGATCGGAAGAAACTGAAAAATCCCAACGGCCTGATTCTTGGAACGCCCGGCTCCGGCAAGAGCTTTTCAGCGAAGCGCGAGATCACCAATGCCTTTCTGGTAACGGACGATGATGTGATTATCTGCGATCCCGAGTCGGAATATACCGCACTGGTGACAAAGCTGAAGGGGCAGGTGATTAAAATTTCACCTTCCAGCAGCCAGTATATCAATCCCATGGATATCAATTCCAACTACTCAGAAGAGGACAATCCCATCGCCCTGAAAGCGGATTTTATTCTTTCCCTGTGCGAGCTTGTGGTGGGCGGAAAGGACGGCCTCCAGCCTGTGGAAA
>USKC01000410.1 GCA_900555195.1 uncultured Lachnospiraceae bacterium | reverse complement strand
AAAAGATGAGAACCAAAAGAACTGCCAGCAACAGCGCGGATATCTTCGGATACGCGATCCGATCAAAGAACTCCGCTTTATCCAGAAGTTTGATCACAAACCCGTGAAGCAGATAAACCGGCATGGTATTGGCTCCGATGTGGGAAATGAGCGGAATCCTCTTTGCCGGCATCCACAGCAGGAAAAACAGCAGCCACAAAAGGGCCACTCCCATGCTTATAACCCGGAAGTGCCAGCTGTAATCCGCATTTTCATAGGACATGGAACCGTACAGCCAGGTATAACGAATCTCGTCCATGTTTCCGCTGATCTGTCTGACCAATTCCATCAGGATGGCACATACCAGAAGGAACAGAATGCCTTTCAAAAGTTTTTTTCCTTTTCCGCCCACATGCTTCCACAAAGCGGCGGTTCTGTTCCAGCCTTCGCTCTTTAACTGCCGGTAATACACGCCGAGCAGAAAGAAGGGAAAGAATTCCACAATCCGCGAGAAGGAAAGGTAATATCCCGCCTTATTATCAAACCCGATCAGAATCCCTGCCGCCACCGCAAACAGCAGCAACAACAGCTTCTTGCCTATGCTCTGTCCTTCTATCTGGAACAGCGGAAGCACGAGGTTCCAGACGATCATCGCAAAGAGATACCACAGCAGCCAGTAGGGCGTGGTATATTGCATTTCCGTCTCCTTCTCCAGCACGTTGTTCGCAAAAAGCAGGTACAATGTCTGGAAGATCACATACGGGTAGATCATGCGGTTTCGGATCCGGATCGGATCATATTTGGCAAATACGCCGGAAACAAAAGCAAACAGAGGCATATGAAAGGAATAGATGAGCAAGTAGACCAGCTTCACATTCTGCCCTTTTCCCATCAGCAATTCCAGCAGATGGCCGAACACCACCGCGAAAATCAACAGGCACCTCAGATTGTCCATCTGATCATTTCGTTTCCGTAACGGTTTCGTGAGGGCCGGCTGAACGGCTCCTTGTTCCCTCCCCGTTGCTTCTAATTGTTCTGTCCGTTCCATTTTGATCAAGGCACCTTCTTATGAGACTGACTTCGTTACAAGTGCCCCTCCTCTTTGACGGAATCCACTATAGAACATTTGCCCTGTTTTGTCCATAGGCAAACTGTGATTTTTTGCCGGGGAAAAGTTTAATTTTTTATGAAGATAACCAGCGGGCGCTGCCTCAGCCCTGCTGGTCCCGGCGCGAGAAAATTTTCCGGAATGCCTCGGCATAAGGCGGCCTTGCGATCCCATATTCCGTCACAATTCCCGTAATCAGCCCATTGTCCGTTACGTCGAACGCGGGATTATAGACGTTCACCCCTTCCGGAGCCATGGGTTCCTTATACCACATATGGGTGACCTCTTCGGCCGGACGTTCTTCAATCCGGATACCTGATCCATTCGGCGTATTGAGATCTATGGTGGAAGTAGGCGCGCAGACATAGAACGGAATATGATAATGCTTCGCCAGAATCGCCACGCCGGAAGTCCCGATCTTGTTCGCCGTATCCCCATTGGCGGCCACCCGGTCACAGCCGACGAAAACGGCATTTACCCAGCCGTTTTTCATAACCGTAGAGGCCATATTGTCACAGATCAGCGTCACATCCACGCCAAAGGACTGCAGTTCATAGGCCGTCAGCCGGGCTCCCTGCAGCAGAGGCCGGGTCTCATCCGCGAACACGCGGAAATCATAGCCCCGTTCCATTCCCAGATAAATCGGCGCCGTGGCCGTTCCATATCTGCTGGTGGCCAGCTGGCCCGCATTGCAGTGGGTGAGGATGCCGTCTTTCTTCTTCACCAGGCTAAGGCCGTATTCCCCGATCTGCCTGCATACCCACTCATCCTCAGCGCGAATGGCATCCGCTTCTTTTCTCAGAAGCGCCTTGATCTCATCCACCATGCAGGATGCATGGGAAGTCACCACCCGTTCCATGCGCGACAGCGCCCAGGAAAGATTGACCGCCGTAGGGCGCGCGGAATCCAGGTACGCTTTGTCCTTTTGAAACTGCGCCAGGAATGCGTCATAATCCTGCGTTTCTATTTTCTGTGCCAATACATAGATGCCATAAGCCGCAGCCACGCCGATGGCGGGCGCTCCCCGAACCTTCAGCAAATAGATGGCATCCCAAATCTCCTTTGCCTCGGACAGTGACAACAGCTGCGTCCGTCCTGGAAGCTGCGTCTGATCAATGATTACCACAGCCTTCCCATCTTCAGAAAGCGCCACCGTCTCATAATGGATTCCCCTGTATTCCTGCATCAACTGATTTCCTCCTGTCCTTTTTCCTGTTCTTTCGTATATTGCCGGCTTCTATTCCCAGCTGCGCTTTCTCCCCTGCTGTCTGCGCTCCCGGATTTCCAGCGCCACATTGGCTGCAAAAATCGCTCCAAAAAGCAGCAGCAGCAATGTGTCCAGCTTCCGGGACATTCTCTTTTCCCAGGCCCGTTTCTGATTTTGTTCTTTTTTCATATTTACCTCCATGCCGAAGCGTTTTTTTGCTGAAGCACGCGCGTGTACACGGCCCATCCGGAGAGGATGTCATCTGGCCGCAATAATCCTTTACGACAT
>USKC01000409.1 GCA_900555195.1 uncultured Lachnospiraceae bacterium | reverse complement strand
AACTGGGACATTTTCATTTGTGGTATACCGGGACATTATCATAAATGGCTTATAATCATTGATGATACAGTAACAAAAAGCTTGCAATTTACAAAAGCGGTGTTATAATAGAATCAAACATATGAATGATTGTTCATATGTTTAAACGTAAAAATGAATTCCATGAAAACTTTTCACCCAAAGAGGCGAAGGGCGGATGGAGAAGGAGGATATGGATGAAGAGAAACCATGAGCATGCGGAAAGCTGTGAATATATACATGTGCATGAAGATATCGTGGAAAAGGTCAACGCACAGATGCCGGCGGAAGATGATCTGGCGGATCTGGCGGAATTTTTTAAGATCTTCGGGGATACAACCCGTATAAGGATGCTGTATGTGCTGCTGTGCTCCGAGATGTGTGTTTGCGACCTGGCGCAGATCCTGTCCATGACCCAGTCAGCGATATCCCATCAGCTGAGAATCCTGAAGCAGATGGATCTGGTGAAAAGCCGGAGAGAAGGGAAGACCGTCTTTTATTCCCTCTCTGACGGACATATCAAGACGATCTTAAGCCAGGGCCTGGATCATATACAGGAAGAGGAATAGGGAACGGAACATATTCTATGAATATCTGAGGCCGCAGGGACGGCGGAATGAGAGGAAAAAATGACGAAGAAGTTAAAGAAAAGACTGTATCGTATATTGGCAGGGGCGGCCGTGCTGGCGGTGGCTGTGGCGGTACAGGAACTGGGGGAGAATCTTCCCTGGTTTCTGACCCTAGCTGTTTTTCTGGCATCCTATCTGATCATCGGAGGGGATGTGGTGAAGAAGGCGGTCACCAATATTGGAAGAGGGCAGATATTTGACGAGAATTTTCTGATGTCGGTGGCGACGGTCGGCGCCTTCTTCGTGGGAGATTACCCGGAAGCCGTGTCGGTTATGCTTTTTTATCAGGTGGGAGAGCTGTTCCAGAGTTATGCGGTGAACCGTTCCCGCAAGAACATCACTGAACTGATGAATATCCGTCCGGACTATGCCAACGTGCTGCGGGACGGGGAGGAAATCGAAGTAGATCCGGATGAAGTCGGCGTGGGAGAGCGCATCCTTGTGAAACCGGGAGAGCGGATTCCTCTGGACGGCGTGGTGAGAAAAGGAAATTCCAGTCTGGACACCATGGCTTTGACCGGGGAGAGCGTGCCCAGGGAGGTGCTGTGCGGGGAAGAAGTAATCAGCGGCTGCATCAACCTTACGGGCGTGCTGGAAGTGGAGGTGACGAAGCCGTTTGGCGAGTCCACAGTCAGCAAGATTCTGGATCTGGTGGAAAATGCCAGCAGCAAGAAGGCGGAGGCGGAGAATTTTATCACCCGTTTTGCCAGATACTATACTCCGATTGTGGTATGTGCCGCCGCTGCGCTTGCGGTCATTCCGCCCATCTTCCTGGGGAACTGGTCGGATTGGATCTACCGCGGCCTCACCTTCCTGGTGGTATCCTGTCCCTGTGCCGTGGTGATCAGCGTACCGCTCAGCTTTTTCGGAGGCCTGGGAGGTGCCAGCAAAGTGGGTGTGCTGGTGAAGGGTAGCAACTATCTGGAAGCCCTTGCACGCACGGAGCTGGTGGTTATGGATAAGACAGGAACCCTGACAAAGGGAAGCTTTGTGGTGCAGAAGATAGAACCGGCCACAGACGGGAACGGGAAACAAGTCCTTTCCCAACAGGAACTGCTGGAACTGGCGGCGCTGGCGGAAAGCTATTCCAGCCATCCCATTTCCCTTTCCATACGCAGGGCATATGGAAAGGAGCCGGATAAAGAGAGGCTTAAGGACGTGAAGGAACTGGCCGGATTGGGTGTGCATGCCGTAATCGACGGCCGGGATATCTATGCCGGCAACGAGAAACTCATGCGTCGGGAGAAAATCTCCTTTACGAAGGCTGAACCGATTGGTACAATTATCCATGTGGCGGAAGAGGGCAGATACCTGGGATATCTTCTCATTGCGGATGAGCTGAAGGAAGATGCGGCGGCATGTGTGGCTGGACTGGAAAAGCAGGGTGTGAAGCGGATCGTCATGCTGACAGGAGACCGCAAAGAGGCTGCGGAGCATGTGGCCCGGCTTGCAGGAATCAAGGAGGTGCATTCCGGCCTGCTTCCCGCGGATAAGGTGGAGGAAGTGGAGAAACTGATGGCTTCCAAGTCGCCGAAGGGCAAGCTGGTATTCGTGGGAGACGGGATTAATGATGCGCCCGTGCTCGCAAGGGCGGACATCGGGATCGCCATGGGAGGCCTTGGAAGCGATGCGGCCATAGAGGCTGCAGACGTGGTCATCATGACGGATGAACCCTCCAAGATTGCGCTTGCCATGCGGATTTCCCGGAAAACGCTCGGTATTGTAAAGCAGAATATCGTATTCGCCCTGGGCGTGAAAATCCTGGTGCTGATCCTGGCTGCCTTTGGAATTGCGAACATGTGGCTGGCCGTATTCGCAGATGTAGGCGTGGCGGTGCTCGCCATCCTGAACGCCATGCGGGCACTGTATGTGAAGGACATGGAATAATTCGCCAGACATTATTCCGGCCCGAAGCGAAGCGGAGTGGCCATCTTCCCCGGAGGGGTCATGTCCGGAG
>USKC01000408.1 GCA_900555195.1 uncultured Lachnospiraceae bacterium | reverse complement strand
CCTGACAGATCCAAAAGAACCGGCTTCCGTCCTTCTCCTCTTCATCCACAATCTCGATATCGTAAGTAGAGGAATTGGGAACAGAATAAAAAATCGCATTCATCATACGACACCAGGCCTCCCGCTCCGTTCTTTCCTCTCCAAGACATTCCAGGCGCACCCCTTCTATACGGCAGGAAATTTCCACCGCCTTTTCCATCTTCCAGAACTGGTGTACCCTGCGGATCCGATAAAAACCATACTTCTGTCCATTCTGGAGCCGTTCCTTCCCTGTTTCCCCGTCTGCAAGATAAATATGCTCTGCGCCGTTTCGCGAAGCCTGGCGCATTACCCGATACACCAGGCCCGGAAATTCCGTATCCTGGCATCGATCGATGATCAGGTAAGCTTTCCCCTTGGGAACAATCTCCTTCTGGATCAGGTGATAGGACCAGTATTTATTCTGTCCGCAGATTTCCGGCCGAAGAGAATCTTCATAATCCAGGCTCACAAGGGTAAGGCCCCTTGCCGGGAGAGTGGGCCCTGCTGCCTGCCGGTTCCTGGCATCCAAAATCTCCTCCACCTTCTCCGGCGGATACAGTCCTGTTCCCACCCGCAGAAGGGTGCCTGCCAGGATCCTCACCATATTATAGAGGAAACCGCTTCCGGAAACCCGTATAGTTATCACATCATCGCTTCCCCGCTCCACCGTCAGGCTGTATATGGTGCGCACCGTATCCTCCACCTGGGTGCGGACCGTGCAGAAACTTTTAAAATCATGCTCTCCCACCAGATAAGAAGCCGCCTGACGCATTTTTTCCACATCAATAGGAAAATAGCAAAAATACGTATACAGGCGGCTTACCGGCATCTCCATTTTGCGGTTTAAGATCCGATATTCATAAGTTTTCGTGCAGTTCTGCTTCCTGGGATGCCAGTCATCCGGCACCTGGCAGGAGGACTGGATCCGAATGTCTTCCGGAAGCCTTTGATTCAGTGCATAGCAGATCTTGTCTGCCGGCATCCTGTTTTCCGTGTCGAAAACCGCCACATTCCCCATGGCATGAACGCCGGAATCCGTGCGGCTGGCTCCGATCACGGCAATAGGCTCCCCCAAAAGTTCCGTCAGTGTCCGGTTCAGCACTTCCTCAATGGACACTCCATTATTCTGAAGCTGCCATCCATGATAATTGGTGCCGTCATAGGCCACCACTAATTTTACCCGCTTCATCTGTCCTCCTGTCTGTTCTTCATCCTTAACTTTTCGTTTTTGTCTTCCCGCGTTCTTCTGATCCCAGAACCCTCCGTTGTATCATCGCCAGCTATATCATCGCCAGCCCGATCATAGCCGCCAGATAAAGAAGCTCTGCCCCATAAGCAGCCCGGTCCCTGGACTGATAGCGCAGCGGCTTCATCTTCGTCCGCCCGCTTCCGCCCCGGTAGCATCTGGCTTCCATAGCCATGGCCAGATCTGTAGCCCGGCGAAAAGCAGAGATAAATAAGGGCACCAGAAGAGGTACCATCGCCTTCGCCTTCTGGATCAGGTTTCCGCTTTCAAAATCTGCGCCTCTGGCCATCTGGGCCTTCATGATCTTATCCGTCTCCTCCACCAGGATAGGAATAAAGCGCAGGGCAATGGACATCATCATGGAAATTTCGTGGACCGGCACGCCCACCTTTCCCAGAAATCCAAGGCTCTTTTCCAGGCCGTCCGTCAGTTCATTGGGTGTGGTGGTCAGTGTCATGATGGTGGAACCCAGCACCAGATAAATCAGCCGCACTGCCATAAAGGCCGCCGTCCGCAGACCCTCCCAGGTGATCCGGAAGATCCACACCTGCACCAGCACCTGTCCGTCAGTCAGAAACAAATTAAAGCTGACGCTGATCAGCAGAAGGATAAGGATCCCCCGCAGCCCCCGAACCATAAAGGAAAAGGGCACTTTTGTAAGGCGGATCACCAGTGCCAGAATCACCGTAGCCAGAAGATAGCCCCAGATATTATCTGCCACAAAAAGGGAGATAATAAACACCATCGTTCCAAAAAGCTTCGTCCGCGGGTCCAGCCGGTGAACCGGCGAATCCACCGGGTAATATTGTCCTAATGTAATATCTCTTAACATACTGTTCCATCCTGTCTCTTTGTTATTACACGCAGGATTTCATCCCGTGCCTCGTCTACTGTAGTTGCATCTGTGCTTACCGGGAAGCCTTCTTCCTTCAATTCATGCATCAGATAAGTTACCTGTGGTGCCGCAAGTCCGATTGCTTCCAGTTCTTTATAGTGGCGGAATACTTTCTTTGGAACATCATCAAACATCACCTGTCCCTGATTCATTACAATAATTCTTCCCACATATTTAGCCACATCTTCCATGCTGTGTGAAACAAGAATGATGGTAATTCCACGTTCTTTATGCATTGCTGCAAGCAAATCTAAGATTTCATCACGACCCTTCGGGTCAAGTCCCGCTGTCGGTTCATCTAAAATCAGCACCTCCGGCCGCATGGCAAGCACCCCTGCGATTGCAACACGTCTTTTTTGTCCACCGGACAAATCAAAGGGTGACTGATAATATAATTCTTCCGGAAGTCCTACGCTCCGTAATGCTTCAAATGCCCGAAGTCC
>USKC01000407.1 GCA_900555195.1 uncultured Lachnospiraceae bacterium | reverse complement strand
ACTTCTAAAATTGGCTGTTTTGGAACATAGCATACGGAAAATGCTTCCGCATGGCGGCTGAACTCCGCCCTTGCGGGCGTCAAACAACGCCGCCATGGCATGCGGGAGCGTTTCCCGTATGCTATGTTTCAAAACAGCACAATTTTCTCACAGGTTTGCGGAAAAGAACTGCCCAGCCCTCCTCTCCGCCGCAAAGCCCAGGCATGTGGCCCCTGTTTTTGACCTGCGCGGGCAAGGAGGAGCGGGGCTGACTTGGAAAAAGAGCAGATGCTCAATACCGCAGGGTCAAGCGGTGGCACCCTTCCGGGCGCTCTTTACAGGCACTTTTTTGTGCTGTATAATGACATAAGTCATTCTGTTCGTTCTATATTTTTGTATAAATAACAAGCTTTTTCATGTATTGTAAACAGAAAGATTTCTCTGAGTACAGACAGAAATCTTGGCATCCCGCCGTTTACGTTCCAAAATGGTGACAGATATGAATATCTACGATATATCCAGACAGGCCGGCGTATCCATTGCCACCGTATCCAGGGTGCTGAATGGAAGCGATAAGGTCAGCCCGGCAACCAGGCAGAAGGTGCTTCAGGTCATAGAGCAAAACAGCTACACGCCCAATGCGTTCGCACGCAGTCTTGGCTTAAATACCATGCGGACGGTGGGCATTCTGTGCGCAGATTCTTCCGACATCTATCTGGCCGCGGCCATCTATCATCTAGAACAGGCGCTCAGAGAGCATTCCTATGCTTCCATGCTCTGCTGCACCGGATATGGCCTGGAGGAAAAGCAGAAATATCTGCAGCTGCTTCTGTCCCGCAATGTAGACGCGCTCATCCTTGCCGGTTCTCATTTTATAGAAGAAAAGCAGGAGGACAATGCCTATCTGCATGAAGCGGCCGGACGGGTTCCCGTATTCCTTTTAAACGGAGCGCTTACGGGCAGCAATCTTTACAGCGTTCTGTGCGATGATGCCCGTTCTTCCAGAGAAATTACGGAGCGCATCCTCTCTTCAGGTTCTGTGCGCCCGATCTATCTGTATCGTTCTTTAAGTTACAGCGGCAGACGAAAGCTTTCCGGCTTTCAGGACGCCTGTCTGGCGGCAGGGATCCCCGAGCCCCAATCCCGCGCCTTCCTCTGTCCCGGAGATATCCAGGAAACCGCCCGTCTATTGGAAAATCTTGAAAAAGAAGGCTGCCTGTTTGATGCCTGCCTGGCCTCCGATGACGAACTGGCGGCCGGTGCGGTGAAATATGCCCTGCGTGCGGGCAGGCGGATACCAGAGGACATCCAGATAACCGGCTACAACAATTCCCTTCTTTCCGTCTGCAGCACACCTGAAATCACCACAGTGGACAATCGTGTGGCATTCCTGTGCGCCACGGCCGTGGATCTTTTGATGCAGGTGCTGGAGCAAAAAAGCGTCCCGTCTTGCACCATGTTTTCCGCAGACATCGTGGAACGCGCCACCACCCGTTTTGTTCCCTAAGAACACAGGAGCAAATACCATGCACGATTATCGAATCCGAATCGCTTCCGAAGAAGATCTCGGCATGATAGAAGAAATTTATAACCAAAATCCCTCCTTTCTGCAGGAGCATCTCGGGCAGACCGTCATCGATGCTGCCTTTCTCCTCAGTGACCAAAGGGAGATGAAAGCCGCCGGATTTCTTTCCTGCGTGGTTGAGGATCCCTCTTCCCATGCCGTGATCGGGGTCATCGATTATAAGCCCGGAACGGAAGTGTATCTGTCGCTGCTGATGCTTCATCCCAGCTGCCAGAGGCAGGGCTGCGGGCAGAAAATATATCATCTGTTTGAAAAACAGATGGCTGTGCAGGGCGGGCAGAGCATCCGCATTGATGTAGTCGCAAACCCAGAGGAAGGCAATTCTTCATCTGCTCTTCCTTTCTGGACAAAACAGGGCTTTGTCCCTTTTGACGAAACCTGGCTGGAATGGGGCCAAAAGCGCTCCCAAGCGCTGGTGATGCGAAAAAATATCGCCTGCGGGAAATAAATCGGGACGGTTCCGCACAATCCCGTCCCCTCAGCCGTAGGAATGGAGAGATGTTTCCGCAGGACTATAGCTTCAAGCTGCAGATACCTACCATCGCCTTCTCTGTCAGCATCCACAGTTCCTACTTCAGATCACTCCAGATGAAACACGCTGGACGTGACAGGGAACTGCTCAGCCCTCCGCATATGCGATTTTGCCCTCCGGCGCCAGCATCTGTATGTTTGCGGCAATCCCGCAGCCAATATACAGACGCATTATATCCATGTGGTGATTTGGGGACAGCAGGCGTGGAACAATTATATAAACCTGCGCGATTATCTGAATTCCCACGAGGAAAAAGCGAAAGAATACGCTGCCTCAAAAGAACATCTGGCAAAAGAATATCCGGAAAACAGAATTGCTTATACGAGTGGCAAAAGCGCATTCATCGAAGAAATCTTGCAAATGGCGGCTGCATGGCGGCAACAGCGAGGGGAAGGATCCGAACTTCCAAAATAGTCTTGGGAGTCATAACTTATATATCCGTTTCCCATAGCGACGCGGCGGCCGCCAAATGGGAATGCCGAAGCGACGTTTCCGTCACTTGTCCACTTGGCGGC
>USKC01000406.1 GCA_900555195.1 uncultured Lachnospiraceae bacterium | reverse complement strand
TGCATCCTCTTTTCCTCACAGCTGCAGACATCCTTCCATTCCCTCAAAGGAAACCGTCTTTCGGCTTCCATCCTTCAGATAAACCGTCACCGGTCCATATCCTCCGCAGCGTTCCGGATCCGTATATTCCACCTTCTCAATGGGAAAAAGTTCTTCCGAAGTGAAATCTTGTTCACTTTCCCTCGTAAGTACCTGTGAAATCAGAATGTAGGGCTCGTAACCATACTGCTTTTCCCGGGTCAGGGAGGCGTATGCCACGATGGAACGCTCCGAATCCGGATTTGTTCCCTGACTGGAAAGCGTTCCGATCTCATCCCAGCCGTCATAGATTGTCATAGCCAGCTGCTTCGGTCTGCCCACAGCGTCCTTTCCCTTCAGGATGACGGCGCGGGCACTGCCGCATTGTTCCCATCTGATGCTGGTTCCGTTATCTGGGAATCCATAAGCCCCCAGCGTCAGCCGGACGGGCCTGCGGTGCAGGCGCAGCTTATCCACCCGCATGATTCCATATGGCACCGGAAAATCCGCCAGGTTCAGCGCCTGCATCCAATGGCATTCCTTGGCTGCTTCATAGCCGAAGAACTGGCGGCGGTACAGCACGCCGTCCCGCTCCCCGGCCCAGAAGGTCACGTTCGCCCTCTCCAGTTTATTGTCCGTAAGATCCTTTAACACATACTGCTGGGAGTCCACTTCACCTTCCGGGCCTCCGGGCGTGGCTTCCCAGGGATACTTGGAGTTAAAGCAAAGCTTGACATAATTCCACATCCCATGAATATCATCGATTCCCCGCACCACCTTGCCCGTCCGCAGAATGGTTTCCCCGTTGGCGCCATGATTCGTATAACACAGCGCAGGACCATCAAGGACGGTGGTCTTTATCTCTCCTGCCTTCAGCGTCTCCCAAGAACCGTTCTTTTCCTGTTGAGTCCAAAATGGATGGCCTTCCGGGAAATGCAGGCAGAGAAATACCTTTCCCATCCATAACGGAGACTCGGCACAGGAATATCCCTGTACAAGGGGCATGAACTGTCCGTAAAATCCCAACGTGGGCACGCCCTGGCTGAGAAAATCTTCTCTTGAAAGGAACTGCAGCAGGGAACCGGAAGCGATCCGCCTTGCCAGCCCCGGATCCACACTGGAGCGGCGCAGCAGCAGGTTGCCTTCAAATGCGCTGGTCGCCGCATTCCGGTAGATACAGCTTCTCCCCCACATATTGGTGAATCCGTCCGCGTCAAAGAAATCTGCATAGGTATCCATCAGGCGGTTGGAATTCTCTTCAAATCTGGCCGCCAGATATGGCTCATTCTCATAGCCATACCACAGATTCCAGATCGGGGCATATACATTGAACGCCCAGCAGGAATAATAATCGAACGCATCCCCATCCCGGTACCAGCCATCGCCCGCATAATAATTCAGAATCGTCTGCGCATGGTCGCGCATGATCTGACGGTCTATTGCATATCCTTCCATGTGCAGAAAGGCCAAATCCAACATATTGAACAGGCGCCAGTTCTGAGGAACCGTATTCGCATGTGCATAGCTGGAAAGCAATGCGGCGATTTTATCCCTTTCTTCCTGTGTATACGTTTCCCAAATCTCCTCCCTGCAGACCCACAGGCAGATAACCAGAGCGCTGGTCTCGACCGTCTGCTGAAAAGCGCGGAAAGGCACATTCCCCGTCATTTCCTGCTGTTCCTCATAGTTTCCCACATACGCGCTTCCTGCCTTTGTACAGCTTTGGAGGATCTGATTTCTGTAATAGTCTCGAATCCTGTATCCGCAGACGGTCAATTCAGGATTCTCCCGAATGAGGGGAGCTGCTATAAAGAAAGAGCGTGTGAGCCCCTCAAAGATCTCCGCCCTCCGTTCCGCTGCCTGTTCCGCCTCGTTCCTGTCAAGATGCGGATAGGTAATCTGCGTATCCGTTCTGGGCATGACCGCCGGCGCGTCAAAAGAAGGGATATTTCTGAAAATTCCCTCCAGCATATATTCCCCTGCCTCAATCCATCCCTGCCGCGTAAGCCCTGTATATGGACTCAATTCATAATCCGTCTTACTGGGCCGAAATGCCATACTCCTCTCCTCCTTTTCCATTCTTGCGCTCTTTTTATCCATATTTCCCACTCAAAATGCCTCCGGCACAAAAACAGCGCACCACCCGGCTTTCACATTGCCGAACAGTACGCTGCCTGTTTCCCAAATCTTTGACGGAAAGAACTTGTTTAAAAAATCCTTTCCTATCTTTCATCCTTAATTATCGATCAGCTTGTTGCTGTCATTCCAGCTATAAAGTTTACGCAGTTCAGCGCCAACCTTCTCAAGCTGATGCGCTCCCTCTCTCTTTCTCATCGCAAGGAAGTGAGGGCATCCAACCTTATTCTCAAGCAGCCATTCCTTTGCAAAAGAACCGTCCTGGATGTCGGAAAGGATCTTCTTCATCGCCTTCTTGGTATCCTCGGTTACAACCTTCGGGCCGGTAATATAATCACCGTATTCTGCCGTGTTGGAGATGGAATATCTCATGCCGGCAAAGCCGCTCTCATAGATCAGGTCCACGATCAACTTCATTTCATGGATACATTCAAAATATGCGCTTTCCGGCTCATATCCTGCTTCA
>USKC01000405.1 GCA_900555195.1 uncultured Lachnospiraceae bacterium | reverse complement strand
GAAATGCAGAAAACAGTATATCGAAATTTATGAAGGGGTATTTGTAAGAACATAGCCGAGCAATCAGATTTAGAATTTCTTGGCCGCATTCCATCAATCAAGTGTGAAATATGAAAAATAAAAAACGCTGGTCTGGAGAATCTCTTCCAGAACAGCGGAAAGGGGAATGCCAATGGGCAACTGTTATGGATATATCCGCGTCAGCACCAGGGAGCAGAACGAAGACCGGCAGCTGATAGCGCTTCGGAAGCTGTCCATTTCTGAAAAGAACATCTTTCTGGACAAGATGTCCGGCAAAGATTTCGACCGGCCACAGTACCGGAAACTGGTGCGAAAATTAAAAAAAGACGACCTGCTCTATATCAAGAGCATCGACCGCCTGGGACGCAACTATACGGAGATTTTGGAACAGTGGCGTATCTTAACGAAAGAAAAAGGGATAGACATTGTGGTGCTGGATATGCCGCTTCTGGATACCCGCCGGGGGAAAGACCTAATGGGGACGTTCCTCAGCGATATTGTTTTGCAGGTGCTTTCTTTTGTGGCAGAGAATGAACGCACAACCATCCGGCAGCGGCAAGCGGAGGGAATCGCTGCAGCCAAAGCCAGAGGGGTACGCTTTGGCAGGCCGCCAAAAGCTTTGCCGGAGAATTTTTATAGCGTCTATCAACAATGGAAAAGTGGAAAGATCACCGGAACAGCCGCCGCAAAAGAATGCAAAATGCCGCTATCTACCTTTCGATATAAAGCTGCACGTTACGAAAAGAACAGGTTATTGTAGGTGAATGATTCTACAAAAATGTGTACTTTTTGGCAAATAATCATCAATTATTGTGCTTGCTTACTATACCACTACATAAGAAAAAAGTCCAGACTTTTTGGTAAGATTCGTCGCAATTACGATTGTAATCTCATATAATTATTTAACTTGCCAAAAAGTACACGTTTTAAACGCAAGAGATTCTTATGGATGATGTTCATAGCAAAGAACACAAAATAACCCCATGAAGTTATAGAACGAACAAGAGGAGGAAGATCATGTGAGATGGGCGAAAAAGGGAATGTTGGCCGTTGTCCTACTCGGTGCGCTGGTCGTTGGTTTGCAGGTTTATCTTCATCAGTTTACTTCATCGCCCGAAGGGATAGTTGAGGACTTTTTTGATTCTTATAACCACGCTGATATAAACGGGATGGTGGCGTGCATGGAGCCGGGCACGGAACAAATCGTAAGTGGAGGAGTAGATTTAGCTGGCTCAGTAATAGGGGCAATCACTGGAATAGATTTGGACTTGGGAGCATTCGTTGACATTATGCCTGCATTTGAGGATGAAGTTTTTGACTATGCAGAAGAGATAACGATTGAAAATGTCCAGGTAGTCTCCTATACGCCTGCTTTTGAACCGGAGCTTACAGAAACTTTGGTGGAATTTATGCCCGCATTGGTCAATGTTTTGGCAGAGGACGCGGTTGTGTCTTTCCAAATTGCAGGCACGGAGGAGAGCATTCAGGTGGAAGTGGTCCATTATGGAACAGACGGATGGCGTATTCCACTGGACGCAGAACTGTCCCCTGTGGATTAACCGGGTAGAATATTTAATTAAAAAAGCAACAATGAAATGACAAAGGAGAGAGTAGAGATGTTTTGTCCAAATTGCGGGAAACCGCTCGCAGACGATGCGACCTTTTGTGAACAGTGCGGCATACAAATCGAGCCAGAGCAAGAATCAGATGCCTTTCACTCGTCCCATCCGGCTCAAACTCCGATGACGGTCGGACCCAGCAAGAATTCGGAGACGATGGAACATCTGTCCCAATTTGTAAAGGGGAACAGGAAAATAATTGGAGTTGTGGCAGCTTTCGCCGTTTTCATTGCAGTCGTGGTAATTTATATAGCGGTGCAGCCTCCGACAGTGAAACTAAATGATTATGTCCGTGTAGAATTCTCTGGTTACGATACCGTGGGAACTGCCACTTATCAGTTTGACGAGGAAGCGTTTTGCCGGGACTATGCAGGGAAGATTGACTTTAAGGGAGAAGGATTAACCGCTCTCATCGAGGGATTGGAGGATGAAGACATTTGCAAAAAGTTGCTGGATGAGTGTGTATCCGGAAGGCTGAGTCGGAATACAGGACTTTCCAATGGGGATACGGTCAATGTGCGTTGGGAATGCGACGACGATACAGCGGAAGCGGATTTCGGGGTGCGGCTGTCCTATGAAGATCTGGCCTTTACAGTGGAAGGACTGCAAGAGGCGCAGGAGATCGACCCCTTTGCGGAAATTGAGCTTACATATAGCGGAACAGCGCCGAACGGAGAAGTGAGTCTTGCCAACCATGCCGAGGATTCCTTACTTTCCAATCTAAGATATGAGGTGGAACCTACCAACGGCCTGGATAACGGCGATACGGTCACCGTCTCCTTGCCGAATGTTGATACAGGGGAGAGCCGGCGGTATTACCTGACCAATTTCGGCGTTGTGTTTACAGAAACGCAGAAGACCTACACCGTGGAAGGCCTCGGAGCCTATGTAACTTCACTTTCCGAAGTCGCTGCGGATACGGAGACCCTGGATGAGATGAAAGCCCGGGGTGAAGACTCCCTGCGAGCAACAGCGGCCAAAGAATGGAGCGAAGAGATTTCTCTGGATAGTATGACATA
>USKC01000404.1 GCA_900555195.1 uncultured Lachnospiraceae bacterium | reverse complement strand
TCTCTTCCGCCGTCTTCCGTTCCCCTTTCACCCCGATGATATTTAACTTCCGGTCAAAAACATCGATCTCAATCAGATCATCCTTCTCTACCAGGGCAATGGGACCGCCCTCCACTGCTTCAGGGCTGCAGTGGCCGATTACCGGACCGGTGGAGGCGCCGGAAAAGCGTCCATCGGTAATCAGCGCAATGCTCCGTCCCAGCTCCTTATCCGAAGAAATCGCCTCTGAAGTATAAAACATCTCCGGCATGCCGCTGCCCTTGGGTCCTTCATACCGGATGAATACCGCATCCCCTTTCTCCACCTCATGATGAAGAACCGCAGCAAGACACTCCTCCTCGCTGTCAAAAGGCCGGGCCCGGAGAATGGCGTGATGCATTTCCTTCGGGCATGCAGTGTGCTTGATCACCGCCCCTTCCGGAGCCAGATTCCCCTTAAGGACGGCAATAGATCCCTCTGTGCCGATGGCCTGGTCATAAGGACGGATAATATCCTGTCGGGTCAGATGGCAGCCGTACCTCTCATTAAACTGAGCCAGCCATTTCTCACACCGCTCATAATATCCGTTCGCCTTCAGCTCCTCAAGATTTTCTCCAAGGGTTCTGCCGGTAATGGTCATCACATCAAGATGAAGATGTTCCTTAATTTCTTCCATGATCGCCGGCACACCGCCTGCATAGTAAAAGCACTCCGCAGGCCACCGGCCGGCCGGCCGCACATCCAGAAGATAATGGGCTCCCCGGTGCAGGCGGTCAAAGGTATCTCCCGTAACCTCAAGGCCCAGCTCATGAGCAATGGCCGGAATATGGAGCAGGCAGTTGGTGGAGCCGGAAATGGCAGCGTGAACCAGAATGGCGTTTTCGAAGCTTTCCATGGTAACAATCCGGCTGGGACGCATTTCCTCCTGTCCTGCCATTTCCACCGCCCGGCGTCCTGCCTGACGGGCGTATGCCAACAGGTCAGGGCTGGTGGCCGGCATCAGCGCGCTGCCCGGAAGCGCCAGTCCCAGGGCCTCTGCCATAATCTGCATGCTGGAAGCCGTTCCGATAAAGGAGCAGGCCCCGCAGCTGGGGCAGGCATTATGCTTCGCCCAGTCTAACTTTGCCTGATCAATTTCCCCCCGTTCAAACTTCGCGCTGTACATTCCCAGCTGCTCGAGAGTCAGCATATTGGGGCCGGCATTCATGGTTCCTCCCGGCACTACGACTGCCGGAATATCCACCCGCATCAGACCAATCAGATTCCCGGGCATCCCCTTATCGCAGCTGGCCAGATAAACGCCGGCGTCGAATGGGGTTGCATTGGCATGGATTTCGATCATATTGGCGATGATCTCCCGGCTGGCCAGACTGTAGTTAATGCCGTCTGTACCCTGACTCTCGCCATCACAAATATCGGTGCAGTAATAGCGGGCGCCGTGTCCTCCTGCTTCCGCAATTCCTTTGCGCACTTCTTCCACAAGGCCTCCCAGATGGGCGCTGCCGGGATGGCTGTCTCCGGCAGTGCTTTCAATAATGATCTGGGGCTTGGACAGATCCTCCGGCTTCCAGCCGCATCCGATCCGCAGGGGGTCTATTTCAGGGGCTAGCGCCCGCATCTGCTGACTTGCAAGTTTGGTCATAATAACACCTCTTTCATCAGGATTTTGTCAGGAATCCGCCGTCTACCGGAATAGTAGCGCCATTCAGATAGTCGCTGGCGGAAGACGCCAGGAAAATGATGGGGCCCTTTACATCTTCCGGTGTTCCCCAACGGCCGGCAGGAATCCGGGCAGTACACTCATCCTTGCGTGCCTGGGTCATATTTGCGCACATCTCTGTATCCATATAGCCCGGGGCAATGGCGTTGCAGCAGATTCCATGATCCGCGCAGTCCGAAGCAATGCTCTTTGTCAGCTGCACGATGGCTCCCTTGGCCGCAGAGTAAGCAGGAACAGTAGTTCCGCCAAAATAAGAATTCATCGACGCAATATTAATAATCTTGCCCACAGTCTCCTTATCACGCATTACCTGAATCGCTTTCTGGCACATGAACCACACATGGTTCAGATCCACATTGATTACCAAACGCCACTCCTCCTCAGGGAATTCCCACGGCTCATACCGGCGCTGTATCCCTGCTGCAGGTATCATAACATCCAGCCGTCCTCCCAGCAGCGCCATGGCCTCATCAAACATCCGGTCAATCTCTTCCTTCCGGGAAAGGTCTCCCGCTACCGCATACGCCTTATATCCCATAGACTGATATTCTTCTACTACCTTCTGCAGCTTTTCTGCCTGCAGATCCATCAGAACAACCTCCGCACCGTTTTCCAGCAGCCCTTCCGCCATCCCGCGTGAAAGACCCTGTGCTCCTCCTGTAACGATGCACTTTTTCCCTGCAACGCTAAACTGTTCTTTGTAATTAAAACTCATAACCATATCCTCCTGTTCTGAAAAATTCTTATTTTTTAATCAATACTGAAAACAATCATATATTAACCATCGGGAAAATCAAGTCAGCGAATCAGGAACGTACAAAAAGCTTCTGAAAATACGCAGACAAAGAATACTGCAACATACCCGATCAAAAACGGCATCTCCGCTTTGGCGATATCCCCCATCTTCAGTCCTGATACGGTTGACGCTGAGAAAATATTTACCGCTACGGGAGGCGTCATAGTTCCTACAACATTGGAAATACAAACGATCATTCCAAAATGAA
>USKC01000403.1 GCA_900555195.1 uncultured Lachnospiraceae bacterium | reverse complement strand
TCAATACAATATGTTCCCCCTCTCTATTATTGACTTAGTCAGAAAAAACGAATACGATATAAGAAAATCGTCATTCATCCGCTTCCCGATGCAGTATTTTGCATGGAGACCACTCTGTCCAATCATAGGCGCGGGCCCAGAAATCCTTTAAGCAGATATGAAGAAAACAGGAAAGATGCCGGGAGAACATATGGAAGAGGAAGAAACGCCTCTTGAAGCGGAATATGGAGCTAAAACAGTATTTCTAATATAAGATGCAGAAAAGTATAGGAGCATTGTTCGCAAATGACAGAAAAAGGTAAGATTTTAGAATCCTGGATCATGGTGGAACATTTGTCGGAGGGAGATATTCGGCTCAAGGATAAGGAGATCCTCACGCTGGATGATTTGCAGGAACAGGATTTCTATTCCCTGTTTTTGAATGAAATGGGAAAAAAGAAATGGAACCAGCGGCAAAAGGGAGGCGTCGTTGTCTATTGTGATGTTTTCAATTTTCAGGAAGTGTTGGACATCCTCCGCGCGCAGTATGGTTTGGAACCGACGGATGAAGAAATCCGTTTTACAGATAAGTTCGGCTTCGCCCTGTATTTTGACCGGAAGCTTCATTTCCTGGCGGATATGACCTTCCTTACAGTGAGCGCTTACATACGGGCGCTCAAAAAAGTCCCCCATGAGAAAGCGTTTCAGGAGTGTGAGGAAGATTTTAAAAACCAGCTTACGCATGAGTTCGATGAGACGGACGGGGATGCGGAGAAGTTCAACGCGGCAATGCAAAAAGTGCTGCGGCGGTACGGGATCGATGTGACACGCTGCCGGATGCAGATTTTGGGGAACATAGAGACGGATGCGACAAATCTGCATTCCTTTTTTGTGGAAGATCTGGAAAAAGTGAAAAAATTGGATACGGATAACCTGACCGCCTATTTATATGGAAATAAAGGGGAGCGCAGGAACCTTGACGGAAGAAAGGAGTCCGGGAGTTTTCAGCCGCAGCTGTTTGAGCAGATTCTGCAGCCGAAGAATTATCCCTTGGGGAGGTTCCCGAGCAATACAGCGTATGCGCTTTCTTTCATGCAGCAGGTTGCGGTAAATTTATCCATCGGGTTTGATAACAATCAGATACGGAGCGTGAACGGCCCGCCCGGAACAGGGAAAACGACGCTTCTGAAGGACATCTTTGCGGAGCTGGTGGTGCAGCAGGCGTATGATATCGCGAAGCTTTCGGATCATTCGATCAAGGGAACAGAGAAAACGATTTATTATGAACGCGCATCGATTGGGGAGCTCCCGGAATATATAGCTGAAAAGAATATCGTGGTCGCAAGCTCGAATAACGGTGCGGTTCAAAATATTGTGAATGAACTTCCGCTGAGCAAAGAAATTGACGCATCTCTGATCGGGGAACTGAAAGAGGCGGATTATTTTTGTGAGATATCGAATGCGAAGGTATCGTCAGAATGGAAGGAAGATGAGAACGGGAAGAAAAGGGAAGAGCTGGTCATGGAATCCGGCCCAGGGGAAGAAGCGTTTTGGGGGCTGTTCTCGCTTGAGGGCGGAAAATCGGATAACATGTCCAATATCCTCACAAATATGAAGCTCATCCACAAATATCTGGAAGAAGAATACCTGCCGGATCCGGATATATATAAGCAATTTTTGAAGCGTTATGAGGAAGTAAAAGCGCTTCGGGATGAAAAACAGGCATTTGCGGACAGCATTCGGGACTACATGGAATGTACGCGGAAGCTGGAACGGGATTGTGGCATTCATCAAAAGGAATTGGAGGAGAGAGGAAGGGAGCTTCGCACCAAACTGCAGCAGCTTGAAGAAAACGAGGCAGAATGCAGGCGGCAGCTGGAACAGCTGCGACCTTGGCTTCAGCAGATCCAGGAAAGGGCAGAAACCGTCCGGAAAAGCATCAGCAGCATGGATAAATGCCTGGAGGTGTATAAGGAGCAGCGGCCGGGCCTTTTGGCAGGAAAGAAAAAGAAAGAGGAATATCAGGACAGATTAAACGAGATCACAGCGCAGCTCGTAAAATTAAGCGAGGAAGATACGGAATGCGTCCGGCAGGAGAAAGAAATAAAGGCTCAGCTCCTTTCGTGGGAGACACAGCTGAGCCAGAATTTAGGAAGACAGGATAAGCTTGAGCAGACGTTTTATGATTGGAAGAGGGCAGAAGAAGAAAAAATAGCCGATTTGTCCAAAAGAACCCGTGAATTGGAACATAGGAGAAATGACAGCAAGATAAAACCTCTGGATCTGAATCAGGAATATGACGACCTGCAGATGTCAAACCCGTGGTTTGATGAGACGTATCGCATCGCGCAGTCAGGTTTGTTCATCATGGCCCTGCGGGTGCGGAAACAGTTCCTCTATGAGAACCGGAAAAATATAAAGGCGGCAGTGACCGTCTGGGGGCAGCAGGAGAAATATTTGGAGCGAAAAGCCGTGATTGAAGCGGCATGGAACTGGATAAATATGGCCATTCCGGTGATCAGTTCCACCTTTGCCAGCTTTTCTAGGATGTGCAGATATCTTGGAGCCCGGACACTGGGGCATCTGTTCATTGATGAAGCGGGGCAGGCGCTGCCGCAGGCGGCTGTCGGCGCTATTTACCGCAGCAGGCATGTGATGGCGGTCGGAGATCCGCTGCAGATCCAACCGGTTCTTACGCTGGATTCCAATACCCTGCATATGCTG
>USKC01000402.1 GCA_900555195.1 uncultured Lachnospiraceae bacterium | reverse complement strand
AGATAGGGGTCGGAAAGCCTTATAAAATCAGGGCTGAAGATTCCGAGAAGTTATATATATGAGAAGGAGGAAAAGAAATGGCGATTCAATTTGACAACACCCTCAGGACAGGCAATGATCTGATTGATACGCAGCATCAGGAATTGATCAGCAGAGTGAATAAGCTGACCGAGGAATGCAAGCCTGGCGCCGAGAAGCTGGTGGCAGTTCAGACGCTTGGGTTTTTGATGGATTATACCAATATCCATTTCGCGGACGAAGAGAAGCTGCAGGCGGATAACGCCTATCCTCTGCTGGACGCGCACAAGCAGCAGCATGCGGCTTTTGTGAAGGCTGTGGGAGAACTCCAGGAAATGCTGGAGGAGGAAGAAGGGCCAAGCGAAGCCTTTGTTGAGGCTGTAAAGAAAAATGTGGTTGACTGGCTGCTGAACCATATCTGCGTATGGGACAAACAGGTGGCGCAGTTCATTCAGGAGAAATAAGGCGGAACGGATCATACGGATTGGGACGGGCATATGACCCGTCCCAATCTTATTTATGGAAGACAGGGAAAAAATCCAGAAGCCAGATTTTCCTGCCTCGCAGGGATGATGGATTTTCCAAACAGGTCACCAACATTTGCTGCAGGCAGAATATCCCTGGACGATGGCATCTGACAGGGAGATCTGCTTCGCTTTATTGGGATTCATGTTGCCGCAGTCGTTCACACGATGATATTTTTGACCGGTGGCCGGAATCCAGACCGTATTCGCTGCCTGTGTTTCATTGGACGGCGCGGGCTGGAACATCTGCACATAGGAAGGGGCAGCCCAATATTGCGTGCCGTCGAACCCTACGAGGCCTGCTGCAATTCCGTTATTCAGCGCTGCTGCATCCGTGGTTTGAAAAGGAAGCCATCCAGCCGCTTCAAATATATTCTGTGTCTGGCCTGCTGCGGCTGTAGCAGGTGCGGTGGCGGAGCCGGTGGGATTGGTGCATACTCCGGCAGCATCCAGATAATACCAAAGATCTCCGACCTGAATCCACTGATCCATGATAACCAAACCGTTGGCATCTAAGCGGTAAATCCCGGTGCCGACCATAACCCATGCGTCAGATAGGAAGGAACCGTCATCCTGCTGGTATTTCACCCCTTCCGGCGCCTGTACGAATCCGGCCGCATCTGCGGTGACAGAGGGCCCCAGAATTGTTATGTCAAAGGCCAATAACAGTGTAAGCAATGTCTTTTTCAATTTCATCCCCATTTCCTCCTTTTTGGATAATGATTTCCAATTCGATTATAGCACAGAAAAGCCCATGCAGCGGTCTAAAAGAAAAAGAAAGCCCAATCCGCGGCAAAAAAATAATGCCATGCAGACAACTACATGACATCTTTTAGGAACAGGAGCAGTAGGAATCGAACTTTCTTTATATCGCCTAAAAATGGCTTAAATACGGCATTTTTGAAAATTGTGTTGCATTTCGTGTTGCATGATGCCCGAATGACTGTCCCGCAGCATGGATGTGGATTTAAACGATACTCTCAAAGTGGCTAAGGATCTTCTCATTCATCTTCCTGGACTGATCATCGATCGTTCCTCTGTACACCGCTTTCATCACGCTGTCCGTCGCCCAACCGCCCCGCTGCATGATGTACTGATCCGGGATCCCGATGGCGTGCATGATGCTGGCGGCGTAATGCCGGAGGTCATGGAAGCGGAAAGTATTCGGAAGATGGGAAAATTTTAGCGCCCGGCGGAAGCGGTTCGTGATCTGGGTGGGATTGGCCTGAATGATACGGCCAGTCCTTCCGGACATTTTATCGATTACAAAGGGCGGAAACTCAATTTCTCTGTTGCTGGAATAGGTCTTGGGGGTTTTGATAACCCATTCATTGTCCGAGTTTAAAACCATCGCCTTATTGACGGATACTTTATAGCCGTGGATGTCCTGATCTGTCAGAGCACAGATTTCCCCGCGCCGCATCGGGCCGAAGGCCGCCAGCAGGATGGCAATTTCCAGTTCTGTGCCTTCAACGTGCTTCAGGAGGACCTTCACATCCTCATCTGAGGGCGTATAGAGGGCGGGCTTAACTTTCTCCGGCAGTTTGACTTTAAGCCGTATATGAGGCGCATACATGTCCATAACAGCAGTAAGAAAGCCGTACACATTCCGGACGGTCTTCGGCGCATGTCCGGCGCTGATCCGGGCGATCCAGACCTGTACCTCTTCATTTGTCAGATCCCGGAGCTTTATGGGGCCGAGGTCGGAAAAATATTTTCTTTGATAGATCCCGTATACCCGCCTGGTGCTGGGGGAAAGGACAGGACCCTTTACCTTCAGATACTGCTCCAGGGCTTCCTTTACCGTATAGGAGTAAGTACTTGAGATACGCGTTTTATTTGCGGCAAACTCTGCTGCCCGCAGTTCTACGTCACGGCGGCCCGCAGGGCTGGGATCATCTGAGGTGAAAGATTCATAAATCCGTTTTTCTTTGGGATTTCCTTTTGCATCCAGAACCGGCATACCTTTGGCATCCAGGACAGGGACAGAGTGGCTGTAGACCAGACAGCGCCAGGAGCCGGAAGGGAGTTTCTTTGCTTTTGCCATATTCACATTCCTCCAATCGTAAAATGAGTATAAAAATAACACCTGTACAGGTGCCGGAGGTTTGTGATAAAATATCTCTTGCGTAGGAAGATATTTGTCACGACCTCCGGGTCT
>USKC01000401.1 GCA_900555195.1 uncultured Lachnospiraceae bacterium | reverse complement strand
TTTTTCCGTGATGCAGACGGGAATGAGGCCGATGGAATGCAGCAGCGTCTCGACAGAATCTCTCAGTTCCTGCAGCAGAGGATACGCAGGACGGGTACCGTCCGGCAGATAACTTCTGATACAGAACGCGTCAGTTATGGAAGCAAAAAAGGAATGATAGGAGGAAGCTGACAGCTGCCTGCAGTTGACTGGGGTCAGTTCCTTCTGCAGTTCAAAATAAGTCAGTTCCAGTTCTTTCTGCCTGCTTCTGGCCAGCACGGTTTTCTTTTCATCCAGAAGAAGCCGGATCTTTTTGACCGTCTCATTTAACTGCGCCCTGCCGACCGGTTTAATGATATAGTCCGTAACGCCGTATTGGATGGCGGTTTTTGCATAGCTGAATTCCTCATAGGCGCTGATGATGACGATGATAACCGACTGGTTCCTTTCCCGGATCCGCTTCATGCATTCCAGGCCGTTCATGATGGGCATGTGGATGTCGAGGAATAGAAGATCCGGATTCACAGAATCTACCAGGGCGAGAGCTTCCAGGCCGTCGGTGGCGGTTCCGGCGATTTCAAAGCCCATCGCGTTCCAGTCCACAAGCCTCTCCAACAGCTGAAAGTCCAGAATTTCATCATCAGCAAAGCATACTTTATACATGTCTCTCCCATCTGCGCACATTATGCGCGTATCAAACCAGAAAGAGGGAAAGCATTTTTCCTTTCGCCCTTTCCGCTTATTCTGCCGGCTTTATGGCATCATCCTTAGCGATCAGAACAGAGATCCGTGTTCCTTTATCAATACGGCTTGTGATCGTCAGCCCGTATGGACTGCCATAGGCCAGCCGGATCCGTTTGTGTGTATTCGCAAGCCCGATATGACACGGAATGTCCGGCTCTTCCTGAAGGCTGTAAAGCAGCCGCCGCAGATCGCCTTCTCCGATCCCGCAGCCGTTGTCTGTTATATCAAAACGGATCCCTTCCGCCTCTTCTTTCACGGAAATCTCAATGATTCCTCCCTCTTTGCGATTGGCGAAGGCGTGTTTGAAACAGTTCTCCACCACAGGCTGCAGGACGAACTTGATGGTATGATATTTCCGCAGAGCTTTGGGGCAGTGAATCTCATAGGTAAAAAGATTCGGAAAACGTTCTTTATAGAACATGATATAGTCCTGAATGTATTTCAACTCCTGCCCGATCGTAACATGGCTTTCCTGCTGATTCATGCTGTAGCGAAGCATCCGTCCGAGAGAAAAGATCATATCCTCCAGTTCCCGGTTATCTTCCAGCACAGCCTTGGTCTGTATGACCTGAAGGGTATTGTAGAGGAAATGCGGATTGATCTGATTGACTAACACTTCCATCTGCATTTCCTGTTTCAGGAGGGTCGCCACATACACCTGCTGTATCAGCCGGTTGATATGTTCTGCCATCTCTTCAAACTTTTCATGGATCGCGAAAATCTCTCTGGGGATTTTCATGGGCTTCTGCGGAAGGGAACTGCCGCTTCCGTCGTAGGAAGAGATACGGGCAATCAGGCTGTCGAACTGCTTCCCGATCCGTTTTGTAAGGAAAAAGATGACCAATACCAGCAGAAGCATACCAGCCAGGATCACACAGAGGGCGATTTTGAGGCAGTATATTACCGGCGTGATGATGGACTGATAATCGTTGGTAAAGACCACATACCAATCCGCAGCGCTGAGGCCGGAAAGTATATAATAACGTCCCCCTTCCCAGAAGGCAGTGCTTCCCGATGTGCCCTCCGCCTCTAATATGGCGGATAAATCGGAGGGAAGAGGCGCGGCGGAGCTGCCGCTGTGAAGAACCGTTTCTCCGGAAGCGGTCAGCAGATAGTTATCTGCATTCCCAATAGAATGGCTGCCGGAGAACAGGCTTGCCATTCCGGCCAGGTTCATTTCCACCATGATATAACCCAGCAGTTCTTCTTTCCCACAGACAGGATAGACGGCGGTAAAGGAAGAGGAAACTTTATTGTACAGATGCGCATTCCCGTGCGGAGGCGCATATTTAATGAGCCCCTTTGAAGATAAGGCCTCCCGGAACCATTCCGCATGGACATAGTCATACAGGCGGCTGAAAGAATCCGTTGTGGAATAGCAGATACGGGAATCCGGCTTCATGATGGCGATATCCACTACCACGCTGTTCAGAGAATCTATATTAAAAAGATAATCATCCAGGTTACGGATGCAGGTCAGCCATGCGTAAGAATACAGCTCATCCGAATCCTTTAAAAGGCGCTGCGTTTCCGAATAATTAGCCAGATTGACCATCAGCGCTGCAAGGCTTCTGAATTTTTCATCCACAGCTTCACAGGTACTCTGCGCCCGCCACAGCTGATTATCCAGAACAGCCTGCTTCATAAATGAAGTATAGATCAGGCTGACAACAGCCAGCAGCGTCAGAATGATCACCAGAAAGACACAGGAAACCTTCAGGACAATCTGCGTTACAATAGAAGAATTCTGTTTCATACAATGCTCTCTCTAAACCGGAAATGGAACGGGTGATGTGCAGCTCCCGGTTCAGAAGCATATTTTGTTACTGCGCATTCTCTCCTTAGCCCTGCCAGCATGTGTCTTGCCCTTCCCCAGAAGCACAGGCGTTTTTCTTGCGGGTACGCTCTCGCTCCGTTAAAAACGACTCCCAGAGTCGTTTACGCAACGGTACATAACGCGCCAAAGGACGGCGCGTAAGTA
>USKC01000400.1 GCA_900555195.1 uncultured Lachnospiraceae bacterium | reverse complement strand
GCTCAGGCCACCGGACGTGTCGCTTCTTTCAGCCAGGCCCGCTCCTCCTCTGTCATAAACGGAGCCATCTTTTCATATACCTTTTCATGGTAAGCATTCAGCTGGGCCACCTGGGCCGGCTCCATATATTTCGTATCGATCCCATCCAGATCTATCGGGGCATAGGTGAGCGTATCAAAGTACATGAACTGTCCATCCCCGTTCTTCACACCGTTCTTCGCCACCATCACGTTTTCAATCCGAATTCCGTGGCTGCCTTCGATGTAGATTCCGGGTTCATTGGTCACATCCATTCCCGCCTCGATCACCGCTTCGCTCTGTCCTTCGGTAAAACGCCAGCGAATGGACTGAGGGCCTTCATGCACGTTCAGAATATAGCCAACCCCATGTCCGGTCCCGCATTTATAGTCAATATTCCTATCCCACATAGGCGCTCTGGCAAGAATATCCAGATTCCTTCCCGTACAGCCGTACAGGAACCTGGCATTGGTGAGTGCGAGCATGCCGGCTGCCACAGCAGTATAATGTTCCTTCTCTTCTTCTGTTATGGGGCCAAGAACAATGGTCCTGGTTACATCCGTCGTTCCTCCCATGTACTGTCCGCCGGAATCCACCAGCAGCATTCCTTCCGGCTGTAATTCCTTACAGTTTTCAGGAGTCGCTTCATAATGCATCATAGCAGCGTTTTCCTTATAACCGCTGATCGTCGGGAAGGACAGATCCAAAAAACCGTCGATCTGTCTTCTCAGATTATCCAGATACTCCGCTGCAGTAACTTCGGTGATACGGGTCTTCCCCACGTTCTTCTTCAGCCAGAACAGGAATTTGCATACCGCCGCACTGTCCTTCAGATAGACTTCTTCCATATGGGCAAGCTCTGTGGAATTCTTCACCGCCTTCATCAGTTCCGTGGGGTTCTTCTCATCCACTGTCTCCCCTTTTTCCTTCAGGGTCCGATACAGCGCATAACTCGTATTCCTGCTATCGTAGAGCACCTTTTCCTTTCCTTCCGTCTTCTGCAGGAAGGATACCACCGAATCATAGGGCATCAGTGTGATGCCATATTTATCCGCATGCGCCCTCAGCTGCGGCGTCATCTCACCCTCCTGGATGAAATAATAGCATTCTTCCTGTGTCAGATAGGCATAAGACAATGCCACCGGATTGCATTCCACATCCGCTCCGCGGATATTGAGCAGCCACATCAGATCATCCAGCTTGGACAGCAGATAAGCGCCCGCCCCTTTTTCCTTCATCGCTTTGCGCACGTCTGCAAGCTTCTCCCCAGCACTTCTGCCGCATAACGACTCCTCCAAGACCGTCACAGGATGGCAGGGCAGCGCAGGCCGCTCCTTCCAAACCTTATCCCCGAGATCCGCTTCATAAGCAAAACGAATCTTTTTAGCTGCAAGAGCCTTCTCCAAGCGGCAGCCCTGGGCCGTATCTACCACACGTCCGTCAAAGCCAAGGGTACTCCCTTCCGGCATCTTCTCCTGCAGATACTCCTGAATCGTAGGCACGCCTTCGTCAAGCATGCGGAACAGCTTGATTCCTGTGCCGGCCAATTCATTTTCCGCCTGGATAAAATACCGGCCATCCGTCCAAAGCCCCGCCTCTTCTTCGCTTATCACCAGCGTTCCATTGGAGCCCGTGAATCCGGACAGATACTCCCTCATTTTAAAATAGCTGTCCACATATTCTGAGTTATGGAAATCTGCGGTCGGAACCATATAGTAATCCACGCCCGCTTCTTTCATCACTTTCCTGAGCGCATCCACGCGCTCCCTGATCACCTGATTCATTCGTTTTTACCTGACCTTTCCCTCATTTTTGTACGGCAAATTCACCTCATTCATCCTTTTCCAGGAACAGCGCCGCTGATGAAGTCCCGATCCTGTCGCAACCTTCTTCCAGGAAACGTTCCATCTCCTGTCTGGTCCGGATTCCGCCGGCAGCCTTGATCTTCACTTTCGGGCCGATATGCGCCGCAAACAGCCGCACATCTTCAATCTGTGCCCCTGCTGTCCCAAAGCCTGTAGAGGTCTTAATATAATCGGCACCTGCCATCGTAACCGCCTTGCACATGGCGATTTTCTCTTCCTCGCTCAAATAGCAGGTCTCCACAATCACCTTCAGCACATGTGAGCCGCAGGCCTCCTTCACGCTTCTGATTTCAGCTTCCACATCTCCATACCTGTGGTCTTTCACATCCGTGATATTTACTACCATATCGATCTCATCCGCTCCGTCGTCCAGCGCCTTCTTTGCCTCACAGACCTTCGCTTCCCGCACGCTGTACCCCAAAGGAAATCCGATCACTGTACATATGGTCAGTTCCGGGAACCGCTCCCTTACCCGTTTCACATAACAGGGCGGAATACAGACAGAAGCACAGCCAAGCTGCTGCGCCTGCTCACACAGCGCAACAATATCCTTCCACTGTGCATATGGCTTCAGAAGCGTATGATCTATCGCTTTTACTATGTCATCCCTGGTCATTCTTTCCTCCCTTTACATTTCATTTCTTTGCTGTTTCCAACGTATTATTGTAATACAATGCGCACAAAAAAGCTATCCCAAATCATGAACAAAATGTTAAAGCTTTCTAAAAAAATAGAATTCTTTCTTGTAAGCAATTTCTATTCATGATATTATTTTAAGTATCTACTTTCCTTTTTTAACGTGTCAAACCAGAAAAGACCGGATGGAAAGGAAA
>USKC01000399.1 GCA_900555195.1 uncultured Lachnospiraceae bacterium | reverse complement strand
CAGAGTTCTGACAGAATCTTCATTAAATCTTAAATAGGAAAATAAAATACAGTATGCTATAATACCTCTGGGTATCTTTCATGTATGTTAGATATAGGATATTGAGCGTTAGGAATAGAAGATTGAGAAAAACAGAGGATTGAGATGGGAAACGGGGAGAAACCGGTCATACAGGTGCGAAATCTTTATAAAATATACCGGGTGGGAGAAAGCTACGTTAAGGCGCTTAATGGAGTGAACCTGGAGATTTACAAAGGGGAGTTCTGCTCTATTGTGGGAACTTCCGGTTCCGGCAAATCCACCCTTTTGAACATGCTTGCCGGGCTTGAGAAGCCAACGAAGGGAGAGATTCTCATAGCGGGCGAACATATGGAAAATAAGACGGAAAATCAGCTGGTGAAATTCCGCAGAGAACATATCGGATTCATTTTCCAGTCTTTTAATTTGATGGGAACTATGAATGCGGTGGAGAATGTAGCGCTTCCGTTGACTTTTCAGGGCGTGGACAAGGATATAAGGGAACGAAAGGCATCACGGGTACTGGATCTTGTGGGGCTGAAGGAGCATAAGATGCATAAGCCTACGCAGATGTCCGGCGGACAGCAGCAAAGAGTGGGTGTTGCACGGGCGCTGGTTGTGAATCCGGAGATCATTTTCGCGGACGAACCCACCGGAAATCTGGATTCCAATACTTCCAGGGAGGTGATGGAACTGATGCAGCAGGTGGTGAGGCAGCAGAAGCAGACGCTTGTAATGGTAACGCATGACAATTATCTGGCAGGTTTCGCGGATCGGATTTTTCACATCATTGACGGCCAGATTGTAAAAATAGAGGATAAAAGAAAAGAAATTTAAGAAATAAAAACAAGTCGAAGAGGGGAAGAAAATGAACAGAAGACAAAAGAAACAAATTGGTAAAGCTGTGTTCGCGCTTTTGGCTGCACTCATGGTGGCAGCAGGACCTATGCAAACGGGAATGGAAGAGGTGCAGGCTTCCTCCATCAGCGGAAATGAGGTGGATCGTTCCTCATCGGAGGTGATTACCGATGATGACAGAGCGGAGGCGGACGCGCAGCTGAAATACCATATGGACAGCATTCTGAAAAGGACGCATCCGGATGAATATACGCTGCAGAAGCTGAACGATACCTTTTACAGCGCGGTATATTATATCGCAAATACAGAAATGTCGGTCAGCGAATTATGGTCCTATGTGAATGAGATGAAGGCCAAGCTGGATGCTGTGGTGCCGGATGTGTCTGTTACCACGCCGACCACGGAATTCCTTCAGGTGGGGAATAACTGGGAGACCCCTTCGGCCAGTTATGGGCAGCAGGTGTCCATTGTGCTCCCCATCATCAACCTGGGAAGCGAGGACTTGACGGATCTTGTGGTGAGCCCGGTGGTATCGAATGATGTGAAAACCTGGCCTTTTGAACCGGATACGACGGGGTACATTCAGTCTTTTGCGGAAATACCCGGCAATCCTTTTGGCGGCAATTATGAAGCAGGCATGTTCGCAAGAAGGGAGCTGACCTTCCAGTTTACGGTGCGGGAGGATGTGCTCACCGGATATTATCCTGTGGTCTTTAATGTATGGTACAGCAAGGCGGGAGTCAGGTGTGAAGAGCCGGTTCAGCTGACCGTCTATGTGTATACGCAGGGAAAACCAGGGGCAGGGCATATCGGCGGAGATGACGGTGCGGTGGAGTCCAAACCGAGGATCATCGTTACCGGATTCGAAACGGATCCGGGAGAGATCTATGCAGGAGATACCTTTACAGTAACAATCCATGTGAAAAATACATCAAAAGATAAAGCGGTCACCAACGTTTTGTTTGATATGCAGGCAGTGGAGAGCGGAACAGAGGCGAACACCACCTATGCGGTGTTCCTTCCGACCTCCGGTTCAAGCTCAGTTTATACGGACAGCATTGCTCCGGGCAGTGAGTTTGACATCAATATTGAGATGACGGCAAAGACGGATCTGTCCCAGAAACCGTATGTGCTCACTGTCAGCATGAAGTATGACGCAGGAAAAGATATTGATCTGACGGATGAGGCGAAGGTATCCATACCCGTGCTTCAGGAGGCGAGGTATGATACGAGCACGGTGGAAGTTATGCCGGCCAGCGTATCGGTTGGAAATCAATCCAATGTCATGTTCAGCATATACAATACGGGGAAAACTACTTTCTATAATCTTCAGGTAAAATATGAAGGAGACTCTATAGAGGGCGGAGATGCTTTCCTGGGTACGTTGAAACCAGGAGAAACGGCGAACGTGGATTCTATGGTAAATGCGGTGGCCCCTACAATCGGGGACGGAACGGTGAAAGCGCTTATTACCTTTGAAAATGAATCGGGTGATGAGATCAGCTTTGAGAAAGAATTTACGATAGATGTCTATGAAGAGGTTTATGAGGAGCCGGTCATGCCCGAAAATATGATGCCTGAAGAACCGCAGGGACCGAATGTGGGAATGATCGCGGGAATCGCGGCGGGAGTTCTTGCAGTTGCTGCGGTGGTAGTGATTGTAGTGATCAGAAAGAAGAAAAAAAGAGCAAAAGCACTGAAGCTGGAGACGGATTTCCTGGAAGACGCGGAACTGGATAAAAAAGACTGAAGGCGGGAGCGCGTATGAAATTTATAGATTTACTCGGGCTGAGCATCAGTAGTCTGTGGAAACGGAAAATTCGGACGGTTCTGACAGTCCTGGGAGTGACCAT
>USKC01000398.1 GCA_900555195.1 uncultured Lachnospiraceae bacterium | reverse complement strand
AGATGCGTGGGCGGGAAATGGACGGCTGCCTGCGGCCCGGCACGATTGGGGGATGATAGTTTTTGACTACTGCATGTATCCGCCCTTCATCGGCGATACTGCGCGGTCTGCGAACAGCTTCAGCACGCCTTTTTGATACCGGTTCTCCTTGGGTTTCCAGGCTTTCCTGCGCTGAGACAGGATTTCCTCTATTTCCTCTTCCGACATGCGCACGCCTCCGATTCCCACAAGGCGGAGAATTCTGCGGGGAATATCGATTTCGATCAGATCCCCCTCTTCCACCAGCGCGATCGGGCCGCCCTCTGCCGCTTCCGGAGAAATATGGCCGATCGCCGGTCCTTTAGAAGCGCCGGAAAAACGTCCGTCCGTCAGCAGCGCAATGCTGGCGCCAAGCTGTGCATCCGACGCGATTGCCTCCGTGGTGTAGAACATCTCCGGCATGCCGCTTCCCTTCGGCCCTTCATAGCGGATGATTACCGCATCTCCCGGCTGAATTTCATGCGTCAGCACAGCATGGATTGCCTCTTCTTCACAGTCATATGGCCGCGCCCTCAATATGGCACAAAACATTTCTTTCGGCACCACGGTATGCTTTACTACTGCTCCGTCGGGAGCCAGATTTCCTTTCAGAATCGCGATGCTGCCGTCTGTTCCGAATGGCTGGTCAAAGGGACGGATCACATCCTCTCTCTTGATGTTCCATTCCTTCAGATGCGCTTCGCATTCCTCGTAAAAGCCGTTCTCTTTTAGCTCCTTCAGATTTTCTCCCAGCGTCTTCCCCGTCACCGTCATCACATCCAGATGCAGCATATCCCGAATCTCTTCCATAATCGCCGGTACGCCTCCGGCATAATAAAAGAATTGGGCCGGCCACTGGCCTGCCGGGCGGATGTTCAGAAGATAATGCGCGCCTCTGTGGAGACGGTCAAAGTCCTCCGCCTCAAGCGTAATTCCAAATTCATGCGCAATCGCCGGAAGATGCAGAAGGGAATTCGTGGAGCCGGAAATCGCCGCATGCACCATGACAGCGTTTTCAAAGGATTCCTTTGTCACAATATCCGACGGCTTCAATCCTTTCAAGGCGAGCCATACCGCCTGCTCTCCTGCCTTTCTCGCGACGCTGCGCAGCTGGCTGCTTGTAGCCGGCATCAGCGCGCTTCCCGGCAGCATCAGGCCAAGCGCTTCTGCCATGATCTGCATCGTGGATGCGGTTCCCATAAAGGAACAGGCCCCGCAGGACGGGCATGCATGGGTTTTATAGAACTGCATCTGTTCGGCATTTATTTCTCCCCTTTCATACATCGCGTTGTATGCGCCGATCTGCTCCAGGGTGAGAAGGTCCGGTCCCGCATCCATCACGCCCCCCGTCACCATGATGGATGGAATATTGATCCTTCCGATCGCCATCAAATGCGCAGGCATGCTCTTATCGCAGCTGGCGATAAAAACACCCCCGTCGAACGGCGTGGCATTGGCATGGATCTCCATCATGTTCGCCATCATATCCCTGGAAGGCAGGGAATAATTGATGCCGTCGTGTCCCTGGGCTTCTCCGTCGCAGATATCTGTACAAAAGTATCTCGCGCCATGTCCGCCAGCCTCTGCCACTCCTGCCTTGGCTTCCTCCGCCAGTTCCAGCAGATGAACGCTGCCGGGATGACTGTCACCAAAGGAACTTTCGATTAGGATCTGCGGCTTTGACAGATCCTCCACCTTCCATCCCGTTCCCAGACGCAGCGGATCCAGTTCCGGCGCCAATTCCCTCAGTTTCTGGCTCGGCAGTTTGCCTTCCTGCAATCCGCTTCCACAGCCGTTCTCCTCCTGCGGACGTATTCCTTTTTCCCTGTTCTCCTGTTCGCTCATTTCTTTTCCTCCCTTATGTTCTGTTCTTCTTTTTCAATCCAATCCCTGTTTGACTGTAAATGCTGCATCATGGCCTCTCTCGCCGCATCGCCGTCATGTTCCCTGACCGCCTTCAGTATCCGTCTGTGCGCCCTGAGCGTTTCTTCCTTCAATTTCGCGTCCGTCACATGAATGAATACGGATACAGACGACTGAATCACGGGCACCAGCTTCGGAATCACCACATTCCTGCATAGCCGGGCGAGTGTCTCATGGAAGCGGATATCCGCTTCTGTGTGATCCTCCCCCTTCATAAGCGCTTCCTCCACCTGTTTTACGGCCAGCTCCAGCTGCGCCGTCCCTTCTTCATCTGCCCTTACGGCTGCGAGCTGAGCGATCTGCGGCTCCAGCATCATGCGCACCTCACACAGATCCAGCGCAAGGCGCCTCTCATCCGTCACGGTCCACAGTCCCAGCGGATCATCCGCAAGCCCTCTGCGCTCGCTCACATAGGTTCCTTTCCCTCTGCGGATCTCCAGCACGTTCTGGGATACCAAAATCTTAACCGCTTCCCGAACCGTTCCTCTTCCCACCTCAAGCTGGTCTGCCAGTTCAAATTCATTCGGCAGTTTTTCTCCGATCTGCAGGGATTTCTCCCGTATCAGTTCCTTGATCTGTTCCGCCACCCGTTCGGGCAGCTGTTTGGATATCGGCTGTACCGACCGCAACATATGCTTCACCTCTCTTCATCATGCATGACATATGACGTCATATGTAAAGAATATCAATTCCACACCTATCTGTCAATGGCACATTTTTAAACCTTACTTCATCCTTCCGAGTTCCAGCGCCCTTCCTGCCGGCGTGTTTCTCTGCCCCTGTTACCGCGGGTGTGCTGTTTG
>USKC01000397.1 GCA_900555195.1 uncultured Lachnospiraceae bacterium | reverse complement strand
CCGGAAAGGTGGATGTTTATGACCGATCCGCATTATCTGCGCCTGTTGGCACGGGAATACCCCAATGCCGACGCTGCTGCTTCTGAAATCATCAATTTGAATGCAATCCTCTGCCTGCCCAAGGGGACAGAGTATTTTTTCAGCGACCTGCATGGCGAATCCGAAGCGTTTGGCTATCTGTTAAACAGCGCCTCCGGCATCACCCGGGATAAAATCGAATGGCTGTTCCAAAAATCGGTGAGCCTGCGCGAGCGGGAAGAGCTCGCCAATCTGGTATACGCCCCGGAGCAGGTGCTCTCCCAAAAGGATACAGGGGACGATTCCTACTGCGAATGGTGTGAAATCACCATTTACCGCCTGGTACAGGTATGCAAAACGGTTGCCTCCAAATACACCCGCTCCAAGGTCCGCAAAAAGATGCCGGAAACCTTCGCCTATGTCATCGACGAGCTGCTCCACGCGGACACGGAGGACACCAAAGAGCAATATTACGGTGAGATCATCCACTCCATCACCCGCACGGGCATGGCGGAAAAATTCATCATCACCATCAGCCGCCTGATCCGCCAATGCAGCATCGACATGCTCCATATCATCGGCGATATCTTCGACCGCGGACCGCATGCCGATCTGGTGATGGACGAACTGATGGGCTTTCACGATGTGGACATCGAATGGGGCAACCACGACGTTTCCTGGATGGGCGCGGCCACAGGCAATCTGGCGCTGGTTGCGAATGTGGTCCGGCTCGGCATCAGCTACAACAATTTCGACCTATTGGAGGACGGCTATGGCATCAGCCTGCGGCCCCTTTCGCTGTTTGCCGAGCAGACGTACGCCAACAGCGACGTGTCGCGCTTTCTGCCGCGCGCGCAGCCCGGCTGTGAAGATTCGCAGGAAGATTTGTGGCGCACCGCGCGCATGCACAAGGCCATTGCCGTCATTCAATTTAAACTGGAGGGCCGTCTGATCAGGAGAAGACCGGATTTCGGCATGGAGGAGCGCCTGCTTCTGGATAAGATCAACTATGAAAAAGGCACCATCTGTATGCGGGGAAAAGAATACCCGTTAAAGGATACTCATTTTCCGACTATCGATCCAAAGGATCCGTACCGGCTGACCAAAGAAGAAGAGTATGTGATGGAACATTTGATTACTTCGTTCAAATACTGTGCTCATTTGCAGGAACATGTGCGGTTTCTTTTTTCAAAAGGCAGTATGTATCTTACATATAACGACATGGTGCTCTATCACGGCTGCGTTCCGCTGAATGCAGACGGAAGTTTCCGTCAGGTGAAGATCAACGGAAAGAAATACGCGGGGAAGGCCCTCTGCGATGTGCTGGAACACCACGCCCGCCAGGGATATTTTGAGCAGGAAAATTCACCGAAGAAAAAGTACGGACAGGATATCATGTGGTACATATGGTCCAATGAAAATTCTCCGGTGTATGGAAAAGATAAGATGGCTACCTTCGAGCGCTATTTTGTGGAGGACCCTGACTTGAAAAAGGAGACGAAGGATTATTATTATCAGCTGATCGAGGAGGAGGCAGTCCTTTACCAGATACTGGAGGAGTTTGATGCCGACGGCATGAAAGGTCATGTCGTCAACGGCCATATGCCTGTCGCTGTCAAGGACGGAGAAAGCCCAATCAAATGCAAAGGAAAGCTGTTCATCATTGACGGAGGCTTTTCAAAGGCATACCAGAAAAAAACAGGGATCGCAGGTTATACTCTCGTTTCCAATTCTTACGGAATTAAACTGGTTGCCCATGAGCCGTTTAAATCCAGAGATTTTGTTATCCGTGAAGAAACAGATATACATTCAGATACGGTCCTGTCTAAAAAGGTGATCCGCAGGAAACGGGTCGGGGATACGGACAACGGAAAACGAATAAAGGAAAGCATTAAGGATCTGGGCTGTCTCGTGACAGCATACCGAAAAGGAGAAATTTCAGAAAGAATCTAAGGAGCAGACACTATGGAAAAGACATATTATCAGGCACCTACGGCTGCAGTGCTGGGAGACGTGGAATTGGGAGACGGAGTTTCTGTCTGGTTCTCCTCTGTGGTCAGGGGCGACGAAAACCGTATAAAGATCGGAAATCAGACCAACATCCAGGAAAACTGCACGGTCCACGTGGAGGAAGGCCATCCGGTTCTCGTAGGGGAGCGGGTGACGGTAGGACACAACACGATTCTTCACGGGTGCACTATTGGGGATGAGACAATGATTGGCATGGGAAGCATCATCATGAACGGAGCCGAGATCGGCACACATTGTTTCATCGGGGCGGGAAGCCTTGTGACGGAAGGAACCGTAATCCCGGACGGAAGTCTTGCGTTCGGACGTCCCGCAAAGGTGGTCCGTCCGGTAACAGAAGTAGAAATCCGCCATATCAGGGAAAGCAGCCGGTATTATGTGGAAACTGCACAAAATCATCTCATAGAGAAAAAATCATAATTTCAATAGACATTTCATAACTATTAAGCAAGATTATTTTTAGGGAGAATTTTATGCCGGATGCTTGCATTGGTGCGGCAGTCAATGAAAATTACCGCGATTTTATTTCCGGATTCAGGACCAGTCCGAATGAACTTCGGGACTTTTATCACACAGACTGCATCACTCAGGTGAATTTTCAATATGCGATCGTCTATGTAGATGAGCAGCAGGCGGCTGCTTCCCCTGTCTCCAATTTTTCGGGAAATGCAATTCCCAGGTGCTACGGCCTCATGGATATGCA
>USKC01000396.1 GCA_900555195.1 uncultured Lachnospiraceae bacterium | reverse complement strand
TTCCAAAGAAGACAAATGTTTTTATTGACAAAAATATGTCAAAGAAGTAGAATGTTCATTGATGTGATATATGAAAGAAAAGAATGAACATTAGGAGGAAGAGTAAAGTGGGAAGAGTCTATAACTTTTCAGCAGGGCCTGCTGTCCTGCCGGAAGAGGTATTAAAAGAAGCAGCAGAAGAAATGTTAGATTATAAAGGAACCGGTATGTCAGTGATGGAGATGAGCCACCGCTCCAAGGCTTTTCAGGAAATTCTGGATGATGCGGAGGCGGATCTGAGAGAACTGTTACATATTCCGGATAACTATAAAGTCCTGTTTCTGCAGGGCGGTGCCCATCAGCAGTTTGCTATGATTCCAATGAATCTGATGAAACATAAGGTGGCTGATTATATTGTTACCGGACAGTGGGCGAAAAGAGCATACCAGGAAGCACAGAAGTATGGAAAGGCGAACAAGATTGCTTCTTCAGAGGATAAAACTTTTTCCTATATTCCGGACTGCTCGGATCTGCCTGTCAGCGATGATGCAGATTATGTGTATATCTGTGAAAACAATACAATCTATGGAACCAAGTTTAAGACGCTGCCCAATACGAAGGGAAAACCGCTGGTTGCGGACGTCTCCTCCTGTTTTTTGTCTGAGCCCGTGGATATCACCAAATATGCGCTGATGTACGGTGGCGTACAGAAAAATATCGGCCCGGCAGGCGTTGTGATTGTAATCATCAGAGAAGATATGATTCGGGAAGATGTGCTTCCCGGCACGCCTACCATGCTCCAGTACAAGATCCATGCGGATGCGGGTTCCCTTTACAACACTCCGCCCGCATATGGAATTTATATCTGCGGCAAGGTATTCAAATGGATTCAAAAGATGGGTGGGCTGAAGGCCATGAAGGAGCGCAATGAGGAAAAGGCGGCGATCCTGTACGATTTCCTGGATGAAAGCCGTCTGTTCAAGGGAACTGTCCGCCGGGAAGACCGTTCTTTGATGAATGTTCCTTTCATTACCGGAAATGAGGAATTGGACGCCCGTTTTGTGAAGGAAGCGAAAGAGGCGGGGCTGGAGAATCTGAAAGGCCACAGGAGCGTGGGAGGCATGAGGGCCAGCATTTACAACGCTATGCCGATAGAAGGCGTGGAGAAACTGGTGGAATTCATGAAAGAATTTGAAGCGCGCGAGACGATTTGACCAAGGAATGGCTGCACTGCAAAATGGAAAGATAGCGTGAAAGAAAACGCGTTTTTTCTCTAGAATTATGTATGCGCGCAAAAGCGCGCAGATGGGAGCAAAGATGTTTAAATATTATTGCCTGAATCCCATCTCTCCGGTGGGACTGGAAGGGTTTACGCAAGATTATGAGAAGGCTGGGGAGATTGAAGAAGCGGATGGCATCCTGGTCAGGAGCGCCTCCATGCATGACATGGAGTTTCCGGATAACCTTCTCGCTGTAGCGAGGGCAGGGGCGGGGGTGAATAATATCCCCTTGGATCGCTGCGCGTCTAAAGGAATTGTGGTATTTAATACGCCTGGTGCCAATGCAAACGGCGTGAAAGAACTCGTGATCGCGGGCATGCTGCTGGCTTCAAGAGACATTGTGGATGGAATCAACTGGGTGGATGACAACTGTCAGGACCCGGAGGTCGGCAAGAAGGCGGAGAAGGTGAAGAAGAATTTCGCCGGAAGAGAGGTTTCCGGAAAAAAACTGGGCATCATTGGCCTTGGCGCCATCGGCGTAAAAGTGGCAAATGTGGCGAAGCATATGGGAATGGAAGTTTATGGGTATGATCCGTATGTGTCTGTGGACGCCGCATGGAACCTGAGCCGTGACGTAAAGCATGCGATCAGCGTGGATGAGATCTATGAAAACTGTGATATCATCACGATCCATGTGCCGCTTATGGATTCCACGCGAGGGATGATCGGTAAAGAAGCCATTGCCAAGATGAAAGACGGTGTGATCCTCCTGAACTTTGCCAGGGATCTGCTGGTGGATGAAGAGGCCGTATTAAAGGGAATCGAGGAAGGGAAGATACACAGATATGTATCTGATTTCCCGAATCCTGTGACGGCAGGAAAGCAGGGCTGCATCGTGATTCCCCATCTGGGCGCGTCCACGGAAGAGTCGGAAGATAACTGTGCGGTGATGGCGGTGAAGGAACTGATGGACTACCTGGAGAACGGCAACATCAAAAACAGCGTGAACTATCCGTCCTGCGATATGGGAATTTGCACCAAAGCAGGCCGTATCTCCATTTTCCATAAGAACGTGGCGAACATGATCACCAAGTTCGCCGCCCTGTTCGGAGAAAACGGCATTAACATTTCGGATATGACCAATAAATCCAAGGGCGAAGTCGCCTATACCATGCTTGACGTCGAAGAACGCCCGTCTGATGAAATCATCCAGAAGCTTGGAAGCATCCCAGGCGTATTCCGCGTCAGAGTTGTAAAATAAAAAACGTTTAAGGTACATAAAGCCGGAAAAACCAAACGCTCTTTGCGTTTGCCTTCCGGCTTTTCCTATTGCCCGACAAACATATAAATCCATTTTCCCGCCGCTGCTTTCAAGGGATGCCCCTCCGGTCGGATGAGAAGCTCTGTACACCTCCCCGTGACGGATGTGCCGTCTCCCCATGCAGGCCATGGCTCCCATAGCTCCTCCTTTGCCCAAAGGCCCCGCCGCTTCTTCCCGCAAACCTGAGAAAAAATTGTGCTGTTTCTTGGCGCTGCATGCGGCGGGTTTACCC
>USKC01000395.1 GCA_900555195.1 uncultured Lachnospiraceae bacterium | reverse complement strand
GCCTCTATGCCATCGGCTCCGGCGGGGCCACCGGCCTCGGTCTGGGGGAAAGCCGATCCTGCGGGCGAGACGGTATTCCGTTGCGGAGACGATTTCCGCATAGAACCCCTGCCGCTTCATGTACTCCAGAAGCCAGGGAAGGGAATTGGTCTTGACGGAGTAACCGACAATGAAGTTGCCCCAGCCCGCAGTAAGGGAATTCTTCAGAAGCGCTGCGTCCTGATCCAATCCAGATTCCTCTATATGAAAATAAGGTGTCTGATGGGTATCCAAGATGTTTTCCTCCTTTTTATAAGCCTGCCATCTTTCGGTATTTTAATTCGGCGATTTCCCAGTCCTCTTCCGTATCGATGTCCTGTACTTCCATTTCAGAGAGGATCATGGGAACCAGATCCTCCACGTCTGTGGTTTTATCCCGCAGGAAAGCGTCTGTCCTGCAGGCATAGAACTGTCCGCAGTCGTGATAGAGTTTTTCCAGATCCTGAGAGCGCGCGTTCTGATATTCCGGGTATTTGCGGCGGATGCGTCCTCCCTCCAGAATCAGTCCGCGCTGGGGAGGGTAGGAAAAGGGCACAACGGGCATGACCGATTCAGACGTATCCAGAAGGGACATGGCCTGTTTCAGCTTGTCCGCAGTAAGGAAAGGGGCAGTAGGATAGATGCAGCAGAAACGCTCAAACCGTATTCCCTGTTTTTCATAAGCCTGAAGGACTTCATAGATTACCTCGTCTGTAGAGGCATAATCCCCGGCCGTTTGGGCGGAGCGGAAAAAGGGAATGCGGGCCCCATATTCTCTGGCCACCTGCGCGATCTCTTCCGAATCCGTGGAAACCATGACCTCATCAAAGGCGCCGGAGGAAAGCGCAGCCTGAATGGAATAGCTGATGATGGGGCGTCCCAGAAAGGGGCGGATATTTTTATGGGGAATCCGTTTGCTGCCTCCCCTGGCCGTGATGATGGCTACGGCCTTTTTGATAACATAAGAAGATGTTGCCATAAGATTGATTTCCTCACAATCTGCCGCAATAACGGCTTTTCATAATAAGAGCAAGAAATTTTATATATTCTGTAACAAAAGAGGGTTCCGGAATTTTTGCAGCGTACAATTTTACAGCGCACAGAGCGCGTTTGCGATGCGCCAGGCGCCTCTTCCGTCTATTTGTGCGTGCATGGAAGCGGAGAGGCGGAGCCGCGCTTCGTAATCGCTGGCAAGCGATTTCAGCAATGCATGAAGGTTTGAGATGAGAACCTTTCCGGCCTTCACATCCCCTGCATAGGGCAGCTGCGCATATTGCTGCATATCCCGGGCCACATTTTGCTGATTGTCCGCCAGGGTAAAGCTGATTGCCGGGACGCCGGCAGCGCACAGCTCATATAGGGTGGTTCCTGCGGCGGAAGCGGCCAGATCGCAGCGAGACATCAGAGAAGCCATGTTTTCCACATTTTCACACAGCCGTATCTGCGGATGCTTCTGGGCCATCTGCAGGAGCGTCCGTCGGTGGACGTGCAGGGGGCCGGTCAGTGCGTAAAATTCCCAGGAAGCAAAAAACGGATCTGCAAGCAGGGCGGACAGAAGATTTCCCGTGATATTTTGCTCATCCGTTCCTCCGGTGGAAAGAAAGAGGGAATGGGCACTCCTGCGCACGATGGGAGAAAGATCACAGAACTGCTTCCTCAATGGAGTGTAGCGGCAGCCAAGGAGCGCCTCTTTTGCCTGGGTATAGAAGGCGGCAGGCGGTTCAAAATCATAATTGACCACCAGATCCACCGGATAATCAAAGGCGAGCAGATCATCCATATAAACCAGACAGGCCGCCTGGCGCAGCGCTTTCAGATAAGCGGGAGTAACGAAATAGGAGTCAACAAGCAGTACGGGCCCGCCTACGCTGTCAGAGGAAGGCGGCATCTTCCCGGCCTCCTCTTCCCAGGAAGGATATGCGGAAAGAAAGGGCAGAAGAGCGGAAAGTTCCGCCTCCGGCCTGCGGTAATCCGAATGAAGGAGATGGATCGGATAGGCATTCCCGGGGGTGAAAAAGGAAGAAAGAAGCCCTGCGCTGATCTCGTCAGATACGAGAAAATGGGCTTTAACATGCAATTCTGCCAAAGCATCCGCTATGGAAAGGCAGCGTCTGAGATGGCCGGTGGCAATCTCAGAATTCCCATCCGCGCGTATCAGAATGGACTTTGTGGTGTTCATATATTTCAGCTTTCGCGGTGGCAAAGACACAGGGACCGCCGTCCCGAAAAAGCACAACCTCCTCTGTTTTCCTGGTTTGAAACAGCACAGTCAGACTGAAACTGTATCCCTAGTTTACCACGGTTTACCCGGGTAAACAACGGGGCTGCGAAAAAACCTTGCCGCCGTCCTGCCTCTGTCTCCTTTTTGTGGGCTGGGAAGGATGTTCTTCTGGCCGAATGAGAAACCCCGTTCGCCTTTGCGCCAGGTGTGCTGCCCCTTTTTTCTTCCCAGACAGGTTGGACGGTTTCTATATGTCCCTCTTATGCGGAATGGCCCTGTTGGATTTTCCAAAAAACCACTTCAAAAATCGGCTGTTTCTAAGCGCTGCATACAGGAGCTTCACCCGCCTGGCGGCTAAACTCCGCCCATTGGGCGTCAGATAACGCCGCCAGGGCATGCGGGTGAACCTCCTTCATGCAGCGCAAAGAAACACCACGATTTTTTCACAGATTTTCTGGGAAAATCCAACAGGGCCATTCTGCATAAGATGGACATATAGAAACCGTCCAACCT
>USKC01000394.1 GCA_900555195.1 uncultured Lachnospiraceae bacterium | reverse complement strand
AGAAGAGATGAAAGAACGGGTCTATGATACATTGAAGATCTGCGGCCTTTATCCTTTCCGGAATTGGCCGGTGTCCGCACTTAGCTTCGGGCAGAAGAAGCGGGTGACCATTGCGTCCATTCTCGTGATGAACCCGCAGGTGCTCATCCTGGACGAGCCTACGGCGGGCCAGGATTACCGCCATTACACGGATATTATGGAATTTCTGAAGACGATCAATGAAAAGATGGGCATTACGATTGTCATGATTACCCATGATATGCATCTGATGCTGGAATATACGGACAGGGCAATCGTGATTGCGGACGGCCACCTTCTGGCAGACGATACGCCAGCGAGAGTGCTTACGGATGGAGCGATTGCGGATAAAGCATATCTGAAGAAAACGTCCCTGTATGATCTGGCCGCGGGCTGCGGCATTAAAGATCCTTCCGGCTTTGTAGAACGGTTCATTTACTTTGAAAGAGAGGAGAGGGCTCATGTCAAGAATTCTGACGTATGAGGAGAAGGATACCTGGATTCACAGCCTTTCCGGGGTAACCAAGCTGCTGTTTTTCATTCTCTGGTCTGTCGCTGGAATGGTAACCTATGACACCCGGATCCTGGTAGTGATGCTGGTGATTGGCCTGGTGATATTTAAAGTGTCAAAAACGGAATGGAGGCAGGTGGGCACAGTATTTTTGTTTATCCTGTTTTTCCTGAGCCTGAATCTGCTCTTCGTTTTTCTGTTCGCGCCAAGAGAAGGATGTTCTATTTATGGCACGGAGACGGTGCTTCTGGTGATCACGGAGAGATATACCATAACGGCAGAGCAGCTGTTTTATGAATTCAATATCATGCTGAAGTATTTCACCGTTGTTCCGGTGGCCCTGATGTTCCTTGTCACCACCAATCCCAGCGAATTCGCGGCCAGCATGAACCGGATCGGGATCAGCTATAATGCAGGGTATGCGATCGCCATTGCTTTACGTTACATTCCGGATGTGCAGTCGGATTATACCAAGATCAAACATGCGCAGGAGGCAAGGGGAATCGAGATGTCGGGCAAAGCGCCGTTTATGAAACGGTTGAAAAGCATGGCCAATATTATTTTTCCGCTGCTGTTCTCCAGTATGGACAAGATCGATGTGGTGAGCAACGCCATGGAACTGAGAGGGTTTGGAAAGAAAAAGAAAAGAACCTGGTACATGGGGAAACCGCTTGCCAAAAAGGATCATGTTGCGATTGCGTTTATTGTCTGCTTTGTGGCTGCGGCGATGATCATTACCTTCTATGATGGAAACCGGTTCTATAATCCGTTCATCTGATTGATCCCTGAGGGGAGAAAGCACGAGATGATAAAAGGAGAGAGAAGAGAGAAAGAAACCTGCCTTCGCTCTCCTTGATTTTATACGCGCGCCAAAACGCGCAGATAGGGGCAAAAATGATTTCAGCGATAGAAAACGAATGGATCAGGGTGGAAGCGGATACCCTGGGCGGAGAACTGCAGTCCATCCGCTGCGGCGGACATGAATATCTCTGGCAGGGGGATCCGCGCTATTGGGAACAGAAGGCGCCGAATCTCTTTCCCTATATAGCCAGGCTGACAGAGGGAAGATATACGCTGCATGGAAAGAGCTATTCCATGCCGATTCATGGGTTCGGCCCTACGACGGAGATGGAGCTTGAGGAATGCGGTGAGGGAAAACTCGTGTTCCGGCTGGATGCGGATGAGCATACGAAAGCCTGCTATCCCTGCGCGTTCACATACCGGATTGTCTATGAACTGGAAGGGCGGACGCTGAAGGTATGCTTTGAAGTGATCAATCGCGGAAAAGAAGATATGTTTTTTGGCATAGGGGGCCATCCTGGCTTCAACGTTCCTATGGAAGAAGGCCTGCGGTTTGAGGATTACTACCTGGAATTTGAAAAGGACGGCATGGAGGGGACAGACGGGCCTGTCCGGATCGGATTCAGCCCTGCCTGCTTCCTTGACGGAAAGGATATGCCGTATCCCATGCAGGACGGCTGCAGGATTCCTCTTTCGCATGATATGTTTGACCAGGATGCCATTGTGCTGACCAATACGCCGAAAACCGTAACGCTGCGTTCTGATAAGGGAAGCCGCTACGTCCGGGTTCGTTTCCCGCAGATGCCGTATATCGGATTCTGGCATGCGGTCAAAACGGATGCGCCTTATATCTGTATAGAACCCTGGTCTTCCCTGCCATCCAGACAGGATGTGGTGGAAGAACTGAGCGAACAGCCGAGCCTGGTAAGGCTTCCGGCACAGGAAAGCTATCGGAACAGCTGGAGCATTGAAGTGGGCTGAAAGAAGGGCAACAGAAAGGTGAAAAAGAAAAGGGCGGAAACCGGGAAGGGAAAAACTCCCCGGCTTCCGCTCTCTTTGTATGCTCCGGAAAAGCGCTCTTTGCATATCCCGGAAATCAGTCGGCCGGTCAGTTGGAAGTAGCCATGACTTTCAGCCTTCCCATCACCTTTTCCACAGGAGGCAGGGCCAGCAGGATGACCGTGAGGATGGCTTCCGGAAGAATATAGCTCAAATTGTACAGGGTGGAAGCCCACAGAGCGGCCACATTTCCGCCGAAGGTTCCAACATATTCGGTATAGAAAATGAAGCCGGAAACCTCATGAAAGAAGAAACGGCCGAGCACGCCGACGATATAGCCCTTGAGCAGGCCGTGTTTGGATTTGTAGAAAAATCCGGATAATCCCAGGGCGCCGAACGCCAAAGCATAGTCCAGAAGCACCTGTGCAG
>USKC01000393.1 GCA_900555195.1 uncultured Lachnospiraceae bacterium | reverse complement strand
AATCAGCCGGGAAACCGCGCGGAGCCGGCTTTTTGTTTGTGCTTGTATTCATTGTCACGGCCATTCTGTTTGGCAGAATGGATCGGGAAATCGTGATATATCTCATTCTGACGGGGGCGGCTATGATTACCGGTTTTCTGGATGATTGCTCGAAGACGCCCTGGGGGGAATATAAAAAAGGCTTTCTGGATCTGATTATTGCCGTTATGGTGGCGCTCACTTTTTTGAACTTTAACTCCAGCGAGATTACAGTGCTTCTGACAGGAAAGACTGTGACGCTTCCGCCGCTTCTGTTCGCTGTTCTTACGGTGATCCTGGTATGGGTATCCATTAATGTGACCAACTGTTCAGACGGTGTGGACGGGCTTTCCGGAACGCTGACAATCATTACGCTGATGACGATTTACCTGGTGGACGTGCTGCGTTCCCGGGGAGATGGCTTCTCCTATTTGATCCTGCTGTTCTGTGTGTGTATTCTTGGATATCTGTGGTATAATGCGACGCCGAGCAGACTGATGATGGGAGATGCCGGTTCAAGAGCCATGGGATTATTTATCAGCATAGCGGTTTTAAAGACCGGAAGTCCCTTTTTGTATATTCCGGTGGCGTTGGTGTTGATTCTGGACGGCGGACTCGGGCTGGTAAAAGTTTCCTTGCTCAGATTCCTGAAAATTCGGATCCTCACCCGTGTCCGTACGCCGCTGCACGATCAGGCCCGAAAGGTGTGGGAATGGTCCAACACGCAGACGGTATTCCGTTTTGCAATCATCCAGATCATGCTCTGTGCTGCTGTGATTTTTATTGCAATGCCTTAGGAAGGATGATATAATGACCGCGAAGCGCAGTCCGGCAGGCATTGCGCCGGAATAAAACGGCAGACGGGACTGCTCGCTTTCAGGCGGGGATAGGGCGGACAGCGGGTGTTGTGAGGCATGCGGAAAGGAAATGAAAGATAATTATGAAAAATGAGTTGTTTTCTATAGGTCCGATTACGATCTATGGATATGGGCTGATGATCGGAATCGGCGTAATTGCCGCCTATTGTGCCGCGGAGTATCGCGCTAAGAAGCTGAAGCTGGATCCGGAAAAGATTTTCGGCTTGGTGATTTGGTGCCTGATCTTTGGATATCTTGGTTCCAAAATTCTGTTTTGTTTTACCGTGATGGATCAGATTCTGGCAGATCCTTCCTATATCCTGCATTCCCTGAGAAATGGCTGGGTGGTGTACGGGGGCCTGATCGGAGGAATTCTGGGAGGGTATCTGTACTGCAGATATAAAAAAATAAACTTTATGTCTTATTTTGACCTGGCGCTCCCGTCGGTGGCATTGGCGCAGGCATTCGGCCGTATCGGCTGTTTCCTGGCGGGATGCTGTTACGGCAAGGAAACGACCAGCCCCATTGGGATCACGTTTACCAATTCCGCCTATGCGCCGAACGGTGTGCCGCTGATTCCTACGCAGTTAATCTCCAGCGCGCTGGATTTCCTGAACTTTTTTGCGCTGGTTTACCTTTCCAAAAAGAAGAAAGCGGAAGGCCAGGTGGGCGGACTGTATTTGATCTTTTACAGCGTGGGAAGATTCATCCTTGAGTTTTTCCGCGGAGATGCGGAACGGGGAAGCGTAGGCAGCTTGTCTACCTCTCAGTTTATTGCGATATTTTCGCTGATGGCAGGAATCGTGATCGTGGTATTCAGCCAGCGCATGGCCGAGAGAGGTGTCCGCGCATTTATGGTAGGGCCGAACGGAACGGCCTTGGACGGAGCAGTCTGCGATGAGAAGACGGAAGATTCCCGGGAGGAAGATTCTGCCCAGGAAGAAGAGGATGCACAGGAGGAAGATTCTGCACAGGCGGAAGAGGATGTACAGAAAGAAGATTCTCCTGCACAGGAGGAAGCGCCAGAGGAGAGTGACCTCAATTCCGAAGGATGAAGCGTGCATGCCGCCGGCAGGAAAGGAAACAGGCGGAATGAGGATTCGGAAAGACAGCAAGATATGATGGGCGGGCGGATATCTGAAAAGGAATTCAGAGATTCCCGCCCTTTTATGCGGCAGGCAGGAAAGATAAGGACAGTCCGGGGAAGCCGGACTGCTGCTGAAGGTGAGAATATGTGCATGAAAATTGTGGATATGCATTGTGATACGATTGCAGAACTTCTGGAGCGGCGCAGGGGCGGTAGCGAAGAAGGGCTGCGGCAGAATCGGCTGCATGTGGATTTGGAAAAGATGAAAAAGGGCGGATACCTGCTGCAGAATTTTGCCCTGTTCGTAGAACTTTCTGAAAAGAAAGATCCATTGGAAGAAGTGCTGGAACTGGCAGATCTGTATTACGAACAGATGGAAAAGAATGCAGACCTGATCCGTCCGGTTTACAGGTATGATGAAATTGAGAAGAATGCCCGCGACGGATTCATGTCTGCGCTTCTCACGATTGAAGAGGGCGGCGTATGTAAGGGGAATCCGGCGGTGCTGAGGATACTTTACCGCCTGGGCGTGCGCATGATGACGCTGACATGGAATTTTCCCAATGAACTGGGCTGTCCGAATCTGGAACAGCCTCCTTTGGGGAAGGAGAAGGGATTTGTCCCTGATTTCCGAAAACCGAATAAGGAACAGGGGCTTACGGAAACTGGCTTTGCCTTCATAGAAGAAATGGAGAGGCTTGGCATGATCGTGGATGTCTCTCATCTGTCGGATGCAGGATTCTGGGATGTGGCGAAGGCGGCCAGAAAGCCATTTGTGGCAAGCCATTCCAATGCCAGGTCGGTCTGCGGATGGGTGAGAAACCTGGATGATGAGATGATCAGGTGCCTTGCG
>USKC01000392.1 GCA_900555195.1 uncultured Lachnospiraceae bacterium | reverse complement strand
TGAGAACCATCAGATGATAGAGATAATCGCAGATCTCATATTTGATCTCATTGGGATTCGGATTCTTGGAGGCAATCACAATCTCCGTGGATTCCTCTCCCAGCTTCTTTAAAATCTTATCGATTCCCTTATCGAACAGATAATTGGTGTAGGAACCTTCCTTGGGGTGCTCCCTGCGATCCAGGATCACAGAATAGACATCCTCCAGCACATGCATCGGATCATGCCGCATCTCGTGCTCCTTTACTGTCACAAGTTCCTGGAAAAAACAGCTGTAGGAACCCGTATGACAGGCAGGGCCGACCTGCTCCACCCGTGCCAGGATGGTATCCATGTCGCAGTCCGCATAGAGGGAGTGCACATATTGGTAATGGCCGCTGGTCTCCCCTTTCACCCACAGCTGCCTGCGGCTTCTGCTGTAATAGGTCATCCGGCCCGTGTCAAGCGTGGTATAATACGCCTCTTCATTCATGTATGCCACCATCAGCACGGCGTCCGTCTTATAATCCTGTACGACGACCGGCACCAGGCCGTCGGAATTGCAGCGAAACTCCTCCCAGGCATGAGCTACCCGGCGCTCTTCCGTTTCCAGACCATTGTCCCCACACAGTTTTTTCAGGGCTTCGATCTGAGTGACATTTTCATTCACCAGCTTGCCCGCTATGCCGCCCACTCCGTCTTGCTGCAGGATTTCTATAATCTTATCCAGAGATATTTCCGGCAGCATGGAATAAACCGGAACCGGGCACAGGGGAAGCGCGCCCTTAAGCTGAGCCGGCTCTTTTAGCAGTACGCCGGAAAGATAGGTCTCCAAAAGCCCGGCATTCTCTCCGATCACCTGACTGCTTCCGGTCTCGGCGATCAGCCGATCCGCTCCGAACTTCAGCGACACTTCTTTTGTGAGTTCTCTGTTGCTCTCATCATCATAATCCAGAACGGCCTGACTGCATCCCGCATACAGAAGTTTTTTCACATCTTCCATCTTATGGATGCGGCAGGAGCCGATGACGGGCACAGCCGCCTCAGAACAGATCTGCCGGATCCTTATCTTCTTCCGAAAGGTCAAAAACCAGGATCGCATCACAACCGCAGCCGGCATATTCCTTTGCCAGCGCCACAGGATCCGGGTTTATAACATCCTTTTTTTCCGGCTCGCACACAGCCTTTCCCTGATAGAGATAGATACAGGGAATAAATTTCTTGGTCATCATTGGTATTTCTCTCCTCAAACTTCCTTTCTCTCAGGCTTATAGGCTTCTTGTCGGCATTCCTCCAAGCTTCCCTTTCTACAGGCTTCCCTTGGTGCTGAGCACCCCTTCGATCCGCCCGTCCGGCCTGCTGGCCATATCCAGCGCCTTTGCAAACGCTTTGAACATGGCCTCTGCCATGTGATGGCCATTGATGCCTGAGAGCATCTTGATATGCAGGTTCATCGCCGCGCTGTAAGAAACTGCATAGAAAAATTCACGGATCAGCTGCGCATCCAGCGTCCCGATCATGGGCACGGGGAAATCGCAGTCGTATGCAAAATAGGGCCTCCCGCACAGATCCACGGCACAAAGCGCCAACGCATCATCCATGGGAAGCAGGAAATGGCCATATCTTCCAATTCCCTTCTTGTCCCCCACCGCCTGCGCGATGGCGTTTCCGAGCACAATGCCTGTGTCTTCCACCGTATGGTGGCCGTCCACATGCAGGTCTCCGTCCACCTTCACCGTCAGATCAAACAGACCATGCCGGGCAAAGCCTTCCAGCATATGGTCAAAAAAACCGATTCCCGTCTGAATATCCGCTTTCCCTGAACCATCCAGCACCAGGGACAGCCGGATGTCCGTCTCCTTCGTGGTCCGCCTGAGGGAAGCGGCACGCTCAATATGTTGCTCCATGTTTACCTCCATGCCGAAGCGTTTACGCCAAGACACGCGCGCCGAACCTCCAGTTCGGTGCTGCGATCAATTGAAAAATGTGCCATCAGGCGCATTTTTCAATCCTTCCGCCAATCACTTCTCTTCAAATCTAACTTTAATGGAATTCGCATGGGCGGTCAATCCTTCCCGCCCGGCGAACAGTTCAATATCTTGATGGGCCGCTTCCAGCGCCTGTCTGGAATAAGAAATGATGCTGCTTTTCTTCAGAAAATCATCCACATTCAACGGGGAAAAGAATCTGGCCGTGCCGTTGGTTGGCAGCACATGGTTGGGTCCGGCAAAATAATCGCCGAGCGGTTCGCTGGAATATTCCCCGAGGAAAATCGCCCCCGCATTCCGGATCCGGGTCATCACAGCAAAAGGATCCCTGGTCAGAATTTCCAGGTGTTCGGATGCGATCTCATTGGCCGCCTCAACCGCCGCATTCATATCGGATGCAATCAGAATGTAGCCATAGTTCTCCAGAGACTTACGGATGATATCCGCACGCGAAAGCGTGGTCAAAAACCCTTCCACCTCCAGGTTTACCTGTTCTGCCACCTCCCGGCTGGTTGTGATGAGAATGGCGCTCGCCAGTTCATCATGCTCCGCCTGAGAAAGCAGATCCGCCGCCACATATCTGGGATTGGCCGTTTCATCCGCCAGGACCAGAATTTCGCTGGGGCCGGCGATGGAATCGATGCTGACATAGCCGAAACACGCTTTCTTCGCCAATGCCACATAGATGTTGCCGGGGCCTGTGATCTTATCCACCTTTGGAATACTCTGGGTACCGAAAGCCAGAGCTGCTATAGCCTGCGCGCCCCCCACACGATAGATCTCGGTAACACCCGCAATGCTTGCCGCCGCCAGCGTTCCCGCGTTCACCTTTCCGTCCGTGCCGGGCGG
>USKC01000391.1 GCA_900555195.1 uncultured Lachnospiraceae bacterium | reverse complement strand
GGGACATCGGGACGCATAGGTGGATGGGCCAGAGGAGGGCCCGGCGATCATATTTTTTCCCCTTTTGGGTTCTGAAATGTCGCAATCTGCAAAAAAATAGTCGCATTCCGCAAAGAAAGAGGTCGCATAATGTGTAGGTATCCGGCGGGGGAATCTGCTATATTGAGGACAAGATGAGGATAGACCTATTCGATGGGACATCCGTTAAAGAAGCTTTGATGGAGGAAAGAGTGAAGAAAAGCAGGTTCACTCTCTATAATTTTTAAGCGCGCCAAAGGGCGTAGATGGGAGGAAAGATGAGCGGGCAAACGAATGAAAAGACGGGCGGAAAAGGGAATGCGGAAACAGGGGCAAAGAGCGGCATGAATTATGCGCCGAAGGGAAAGCCAAACCAGGTGGTAGGGCCGGGGGAATTCGTCATTGCTGCGATCGCGCTGGATCACGGCCATATCTATGGAATGTGCAACGGGCTGGTTGAAGCCGGAGCTACGCTGAAATGGGTGTATGATCCGGATCCGAAGAAGGTGGAGGCGTTCCAGGCGCAGTTTCCTGGCGTACGCGCGGCGTCGGGAGAGGAAGAGATTCTGGCGGATGAGGAAGTGCGCCTGGTTTGCGGGGCCGCAGTGACCAGCCTGCGCTGTGCGCTGGGGCTGCGGGTGATGGCCGCAGGCAAGGATTATTTCACGGATAAGGCGCCGTTAACCACGCTGGAGCAGCTGGCACAGGCAAAAGAAATGGCGGCAAAGACGGGAAGGAAGTACATGGTCTATTACAGCGAGCGCATTCATTCAGAAGCGGCTGTTTTCGCGGGAACGCTGATTGAACAGGGCGCTATCGGCAGGCCGATCCATGTGGACGGCTTCGGGCCGCACCGGGTTGGGGATCCGAAGAGCAGACCGGACTGGTTCTTTGAAAAGGAGAAATATGGAGGGATTCTCTGTGATATCGGCAGCCATCAGATTGAACAGTTTCTGTATTATTGCGGCGTGAAGGATGCGCAGATAAAGTATAGCCAGGTGGGGAATTATGGACATCCGGACTATCCCGGCCTGGAGGACTTCGGAGACGCGGTCCTGGTGGGAGACAACGGCGCTACCCAACATTTCCGTGTGGACTGGTTCACACCGGACGGCTTATCCACCTGGGGAGATGGGAGAACGTTCATTCTGGGAACGGAGGGTTACATTGAACTGAGAAAGTATGTGAATGTGGGTACGCTGGATGGCACGGATAACCATGTATTCCTGGTAAACGGAGAAGGAGAGCAGCATTTTGCCGTGGGCGGAAAGGTGGGGTATCCCTTCTTCGGCCAGCTCATCCTGGACTGTATCAACGGAACGGAATATGCCATGACCCAGGAGCACGCATTTAAAGCGGCGGAGCTGTGCGTGAAGGCGGAACTGGCAGCGGTGAATATTACAGCGGCGAAACAGAAAGGATAAGGGGGAAAAGAAGATGATTCATGTAGCAGTTGTTGGATGCGGGAATATCGCCCATGCGCATGTGGAAGGGCTGCTGACGTTTCCGGAACGCTGCCGGATCGTGGCTCTGTGTGACATTTACCCGGAGAAAGCGGAGGCAATGCGGCAGAAATACGGCCTGGACTGCCAGGTGTATGACGATCATGAGAAGATGTTATCCTCTGAACATTCCATTGATCTGGTACATGTCTGCACGCCGCCCTATGTACATGCAGAAATCGCCATCAATGCAATGAACGCGGGATGCAATACAGTGGTGGAAAAGCCCATGGCGACCTGCCTGGCGGAATGTGATTCTATGCTGGAAGCGGAGCGCCGCAACCAGGTGACGATGGCCTGTATTGCGCAGAATCGGTTCCGCAATTCGATCTATAAGCTGAAAAAGACGGCGGACAGTTCCCTGGCGGGGCGGATCTGCTGCGCGCATGTGGATTCGTTGTGGTGGAGAGGTCATTGCTATTATGACCTGTGGTGGCGCGGCACCTGGGAAAAAGAGGGAGGCGGCCCCACGCTGAACCATGCGGTGCATCATATCGACATGCTGAATTGGATGAAGGGGACGCTTCCGGAAGAAGTGACGGCAATCCTGACGAATGTGGCGCATGACAATTCAGAAGTGGAGGATCTTTCTCTCGCCTGTCTGCGCTACGCGGACGGAAGCGTGGCTTCTGTAACGAGTTCCGTAGTGCATCATGGAGAAGAGCAGGGGATCGTTCTGCAGTGTGAACATGCCAAATTGTCGGCGCCCTGGTCCGTGGCCGCCGAGGTGAGCCAGGATAACGGCTTTCCCAGGCCGGAAGGAAACCGGGAATTGAAGGAACGGCTGGACGCCTATTATCATTCTATTCCTGATCTGAAGTATGAAGGCCATACAGGAGAGATAGATGACATCCTGACCGCCCTGGAGAGGGGCGGAAAGCCCATGATTACCGGAGAAGACGGCAGGAAGACGGTGGAACTGATCAGCGCGATCTATAAGGCCGGCTGTACCCGGAGCGTGGTAAGGCTTCCAATCGAAAAAGAGGACGATTACTACACCTTCCAGGGCATTCTGAAACATGCGATCCATTTCTATGAGAAAAAAGCTTCTGTGGAGAATTTTCGGGAAGAAGCGATCACGCTGGGGAACTACTGAGGAAGAGCCCGAAGCCGAACCGTTCATGCAAGGCCTGCGCAGTGAATGCGCAGGCCTATTTGGTCTGCTCCACGCTGCCATCTGTATTTTGTTTTGCACTTCTGTCCGCGTTCCGGTTTGTATTCTTCGGTTCGGGGAAATGCAATGGATGTATAAGAACCGGCGTTACTACTCAGCCCTCCACATATGCCGTTCCGTCGCCCTCGGTT
>USKC01000390.1 GCA_900555195.1 uncultured Lachnospiraceae bacterium | reverse complement strand
TATCCGATACAGTTTTTCCCGCTTCATCCTCCACATGGGAAAAGCCCTGTTTCAGCTTATCCAGCGGAGAGAGCCCCTTCAACCGCTCCACATACAATTCCAGCAAATATCTGCGGCCCGTCAGGTATCTCTGCATCCCGGCACAAAGCGCCTCCTCCATGCGCATGGCCTGGGTGCGCTTTTCCCTGATCTGGTTTGCAGGGCTCAAATATTGGAGCTTTTCCTGCCCATGGCGCGCGCGCAGGCGCGCAAAATCCAGCCGGGTTTTCATTCTTCTGTTCAGCCCATCCCTCTCAGAACGCAGCAGTTCCAGAAGCTGCCTCACATCATATACCGCCAATTCCGCCGCCGCAGAAGGGGTTGGCGCGCGCAGATCGGCCACATAGTCGATGATCGTCGTATCCGTCTCGTGGCCCACTGCGGAAATCACGGGCACCGTGCAGTCGAACACCGCCTGCGCCACGGCCTCTTCATTGAAAGCCCACAGATCTTCTATGGAACCGCCGCCTCTTCCCACGATCATCACGTCCACTCCCATCTGCTCCAGGGCATGGATGCCGCGAATGATGCTCGGCGCTGCCTGCTCTCCCTGCACAATGGCCGGATACAGCAGGATCTGCACATATGGGTTCCGGCGGCGCGTGATATTGATGATATCCTGCACTGCTGCCCCGGTGGGCGCTGTTACCACTCCAAGCGTCCGGATATATTTGGGAATCGGCTGTTTATACTCCGCAGCGAACAGGCCCCGTTCCATGAGTTCCCGTTTCAGCTTTTCGTACCGTTCATACAGGTATCCTGCGCCATCAAGAAAAATTTCTCTCGCATAGAGCTGATATTTGCCGTCCCGCTCATACACATCCACGCTTCCTCCGACCACTACCTGCATTCCGGCTTCCAGCCGGAAGGAAAGGCCTCTGCGGAAGCTTGCGAACATCACGCAGGCTACCGTTCCCTTTTCATCTTTCAGTGTAAAATAAATATGCCCTGAGGAATGGTACTTGCAGTTGCTTACCTCCCCCTTGACATAAATATTCCGCAGCATGAAATCCTGAGCGAACATGTTCTTGATATAGGAGTTCACCTGCGCTACTGTGTATACGTTTTTCATTCCGCTTCCTTATACAAACCGCGCCAGCACACCGTTCACAAAGCCTGAAGCTTCCGCCTGGCCGAATTTCTTGGCCAACTCCACCGCCTCATTGATCGCCACGCTGTCCGGAATCGTTTCGTCATATTTTATTTCATATACCGCAAGGCGGATGATCGCAAGCTCCACCTTGCCGATCCGTCCGATCGTCCATCCCTTGGCCGTGCTGCTGATCATCTCATCAATCTCCGGCAGCCGCTCCAGGATCTTATTCAGCCTGTCGCTGATATAAGCCTCTTCTTTCTCTGACGCCGCATTTTCCTCATCTTCAAAGAAAAACCTGCACTGCTCCGGCATCTCTTCTATTCTGTTAAATTCTACACGGAACAGCAGTTTGAAAAGCTGCTCCCTCTGTTCTCTCCTGCCCATCTTCTCTCCCGTTCATTTATCTGCATATATCGGAAGTGCCTTTCGTAATACGAAAGGCACCTGCCATGACCGACGCCGGCGTCCCGCGGAACAGCCATTCCGAGGATGATATCCTGCAGCATACATTCCTGCAAGCCACCACCCTGCGCTCCTCTTGTATGCGGACGATTTTCCTTCGTCCCATGCCCAGACTTATTGTCTGCCCGGCTCCATGTTCACGCTCATAATCCGGATGTTCACATCCGTCACGTTCAGGCCCGTCATATTCTCGATTGCATTCTTCACCTTTTCCTGCACCTTCGTGCTGGTTCCGGGAATATTATAGCCATAGTCCAGCGACAGGGCCAGATCCACGCGCACATCGTTGCCGGTAACCTGTACCTTCACGCCTTTGGTCAGGCTCTTCACGCCCATCTTGCTGATCAGTTCGTTGGTCACCTTTCCCGCCATGGAAAAAACACCTTCCACTTCCGTCGCCGCCAGGGAAGCAATCATGGCCACTACCTCATCCGCGATCTGGACAGAGCCGATGCTGTCGTCTCCCTGTAACACATAGGTATTCTGATTTATATCTTTTTCCATTTGGCTGCCTCCTTTATTCCTATAGTATTGATTATATCAAAATCCCATCTCTTTGCAAAGAGGTTTTTTGCCCCTGTATCATGCTGTCCGGCAAAGAACTGTCCGCTTGCCCTGCGCCATGCGTCTCCCGAACAAGGGCAGGACAAGCGGGCAGTTATGCACAGGCCATAATACAAGGCAAAAAACCTTTGTAAAAATCGTTCATAACCAGAATGTCAGGGTATATTGATCCGCGGAAAGGGAGTAGGCGGCTGTGGAAGCGCCGTTCTGAAGATAGCTGAAAATTTCCTGGTCGGTTATGAGATGTTGGATGAATGCTTCATAAACTTCGGCATCGGCGCATTTCAGGGTGAGCTGCGTTTGTCCCTGGGCATAGGCTTCCTGGAACAGAGCCTCTGCCTGTTCCTGATCGAACGAGGTGAAATAGGCGTTGCTGCGGACATAGTAATTATTGTCCAGACTGCTGCAGGCCGGCAGGGGAAATGGATTGTCTATGGTATGCGTGGTCAGGATCCAATCGTCCTCCACCAGGAAGTAATCATAGCTGAGCCCCCAGTCAGGCTGATCCGTGGAGGCCTCCGCAGCAGTTGCCTCTTCCGCCAGGCGATAGGAAGCGTCTCCCCATGTGGGATCCACATGGTACCATTCTCCGCCGCATGAGACAACCGTCCAGGCATGGGGCTGGCCGGAAGCGGTACCAGCCGCCAGAACGGCGGGGATGCCAGCC
>USKC01000389.1 GCA_900555195.1 uncultured Lachnospiraceae bacterium | reverse complement strand
GCCCATCTGTAAATGCCGGAACCGGTCTTGAAAAAAGAGAAAGTTGGTGCGATAATATTTTATGTGGCAAAATGAACGATGGAAGGGAGAAAAAGAGAAAATGGTCGCAAAGATAGTTGAAATACAGACAGATCATACGTCGGCGAAACTTTATACCTATTTTCAGGGCTGCTCAAATGAGATTAAGGCAAGCCAAAAGAGGCCCGTGGTGTTAGTATGCCCGGGAGGCGGATATGGCTTTACATCGGATCGGGAAGCGGAACCAGTGGCGTTGCGCATGTGCGGGGAAGGGTTTCATGCCTGTGTCCTGCGCTATAGCGTGAGCCCGGAGCGTTTTCCCACGGCACTTTGTGAACTGGCCGCTGCAGTGGCTTGGCTGCGTGAGCATGGCGAGGAATATTATATAGACACAAACCGGATCATTGTATGCGGATTTTCCGCAGGCGCGCATCTGGTGGGATGTCTTGGGGCTTTCTGGAATCAGGAATTCTTAAGTAGGCGCACAGGTATTGCGGCGGAGCAGATGCGTCCGAACGGACTGATCCTGTCCTATCCTGTGATTACTTCCGGTATATACGCGCACAGAGGCTCCTTTGAAAGCTTACTCGGCTCCGATCAGGAGAATAAAGGACTGCTGGAAATGTTGTCTTTGGAAAAACAGGTGACGGAGGACATGCCTCCGGTATTTTTGTGGCATACCTTCCAGGACGGAGCTGTTCCTGTTGAAAATTCCCTGCTGTTTGCTTCGGCTCTGAGAACGGCAGGAGTTCCCTTTGAACTGCATATTTTCCCGGACGGAGACCATGGGCTGAGCCTGGCGGACGAGCAGACGGATGATGGACGCGGAGAACAGATCGTACCTGAATGTCAGATTTGGCCCAAATTGGCAGCAGACTGGATTCGACGCGGATAGGGCTAGAATCGGCAAAGAATTGCTTAATATGGAATCAAATGTCGTATCCTCTGCGGTTAATAGCGAGAGCCAAACTTGCAGAGAGGCAGGGCACATACATAGTTATTGGCAGGAAAAAGGAAGGGAAAGGCCGCGGTAGGAGCGGCGGATTGGAGGACGTATGAGAGAAGAGGCAAAACGGAAATTGCAGGCACTCCTGGAGGCTGGCGTAAGAAATGAAGAATTGGCCGGAGGAAGCCTGCTGGTACGCAAAAATGGTGAGGAAGTATGCTATGTGGAAGCGGGCATGGCGGATAAGGAGAAAGGCGTTCCGATCAGAAGGGATCAGATTTATCGGCTTTATTCCATGAGCAAGCCCATAACAGGAGCAGCTGCTATGAAGCTTGTGGAAGACGGACTTTTGGATCTGATCAATCCGGTGTCTTATTATCTCCCTTCTTTCAAGCAGCAGAAGGTGGAAGAAAACGGGAAGCTGGTGGATGCGCGCAGGGAAGTGATGGTAAAGGATCTGGCGTGCATGACTTCAGGCCTGATGTATAATGGAAATACGGGCTTGGCCGGAGAGTATGTGAATGAGGTATTTAGGCGCCTGGAGGAGCGGGAGAAAACCGACCATCCGATGACGACGCGGGAACTTGCGATTGAATTGGGAAAGGGCCCGCTGGCCTTTCAGCCTGGCAGTTCCTGGCTGTACGGAACTTCTGCAGACGTGCTGGGCGCTGTGATTGAGGCTGCTTCAGGGATGCGCTTTGGGGAATATCTGGAGAAAACTTTCTTCGCCCCTCTGGGCATGAAGGATACCGGATTCTATGTGCCGAAGGAGAAACAGGATCGTCTGGTCAAGGCTTATCAGAGGGCGGAAGATGGTTCGCTGATACCATACTGTGAGGACCACTTGGGAATCAGCAACGATATGTCCAAGATGCCCGCCTTTGAATCCGGCGGCGGCGGAATGGTATCCACGGCAGATGACTATGCCCGTTTTGCCCAGATGCTGTTAAATGGAGGGGAACTGGACGGCGTGCGGATTTTCCGCCCGGAGACGGTGCGCTTTATGACGACGAATGCCCTGGGCGGGCCGCAGATGGAAGCATTTACCCGGAATTTTGAGAATATGCCAGGCTTTGGATATGCGAACCTCATGCGTATTATGGAATATCCGGGGCGCTCCGGAACCATCGCCCATGTGGGAGAATACGGTTGGGATGGCTGGCTGGGATGCTACTTTGAAAACGATCCGTCCACCAATATGACAATGATTTTCATGATGCAGAAAACGGATTCCGGATTGACGTCTCTGACGCGTAGACTCAGAAATGTGGTTATGAGCGAAGTGTAAGAATATCGTTCCTGCAGATAGCATGAAAGAGTGAAAGAAAAGCGTTTTCACCTGTCCTGATTTTGCCTGCATGCTACGCTATGGCGCGCAGATGGGGCAAACACATAAAAACTTCCGGCGAATACTGCAAATACAGTTCGTCGGAAGTTTTTGGATCACAAAATAATATCTGTTTTCCCCCGGAGACAGATTAATCAGGGTGACCGATGGGGGCGGGAAACAAGGGAGACAATCCCTGCCGTATGATGCTTTCTACCAGTTTGGCAATCTTTTCCGGAGGCTCTGGCTGTTCCTTGCCAAGCCATGTTTCTATCAGGCCGATGCAGCCGGAAGTGACAAAGGCATAATAATAGTCGAAAACTTCAGAAGGCTGCTTATTTTCCTTCCATAGACGGATGATACGGTCTTTGACCAGATCTTTCATGCGGTTAACGAAGGAAAGGTCTCCGTGGGGCCCGAGTAGGGTTTTGCCCATCAACCGGTTATTTCCCAAAAAGAGAAAAAGATCAGACAGCATGGAATAGAGCGCATCTTCTGAATCGGGAACAAAGGTTTTGTCCAAAATTACGTTAAACTCAATAAAGATTTCATTTTCCAATTGTTCTAACATATCGTAT
>USKC01000388.1 GCA_900555195.1 uncultured Lachnospiraceae bacterium | reverse complement strand
AAACAAAATAAAAAAGTAATATAAAAAATTATATAAATATTTTAAAGGAGGGGTGCTTGCGGTCAGACATAGGGAGAAAAGAAATCAGGGAAACAAAAGGAGGAAAGGAGATTTCAATGAAAAAAACAGTAGCAGTTGTAATCAGTATGTTGTTGGGGATTAGCATGATCGCCTGCTCTGCAAGCAAGGCAGAAAATACGCAGGGACAGGGGAGCGAAGCTGTGGAGACACAAAGTGCGCCTGCTGCGGCAGAAAGCGATGCGGAAACCGCATCAGCGGGGGAATATGAATACGGTGTAACGGAGGAAGGGTATACAGTTATAACGAATCTGGATACCAGCGAAGAAGTGACGTTAACCATGGCAGGCTGGGAAGGTGGGCCGAGTGAAACGGATAATCTGAACCAGGCCCTGGAATTGTTCCATGAATATTATCCGAATATTACGGTGGAGTATACGCCGAGTGCGGATTCTGGAGAAGGGCACCATGGGAAAATTATGACTATGTTTGCTGCAAACAGCGCGCCGGATGTATTCTATTGTGGTTCTGCTTATGTACATGAGTTTGCGGATAGAGGAATCATCTATGATATCACGGATATTTTCAATCAGGTATTCTCTTTAGATGATTATATCCCAGCTGCTCTTCAATGTATGCAGTATAATGGCCGGTTATATGGAATTACTTCTTGCAATGTAGGGCCTCAATTATATTATAACAAAGATCTGTTCGATGAGGCTGGAGTGGAATATCCTTCACCGAATCCGGAAGAGGCATGGACATGGGAAGAATTTATTGATGCGGCAGAAAAGTTAACAAAAACGGATGAAAACGGTAAAGTGACACAGTATGGTTTTTATGGATTGGAAGATTCAGAATTGCTGACGGCATATTTTAACCAGTTTGACATGCAGTACATGAGTGAGGATGGAAAGTCGTTTACGGCCACAGATGATCCGAATTTCAAAAAGATCTTTGAGAATATTAAAAGTTTGAGAACAGAGTACGGCGTGTCTCCTCAGGCTGCATTTACAGAAAGCGCCGGTATGAATAATGTACAGATGCTGCTTACCGGAATGGTAGCGATGTTTGTGGAAGGTTCATGGGGAATGGAAGAGACGGCAGAAAGCGGCGTGAACTTTGGCGTTGCCCCTCTCCCGGTTATGGACGGCGGACATTCGGCAACTTGGGGACAGGCTCATATTCACTCGATCGCAGCAAATACGGAACATTTCGATGAAGCTTGGGCGTTGCTGTGCTTTTTGGGAAGCGATGAATATCAGCTGAATATGGTAAGGGAAGGTTTGTGGACTCCGAACAAAACATCCTGTTATGAACCGGAAGTGATACAAACCTGGCTGACCGAAAATCATCCAGACGGGTATGACGAATTTATTTATTATTTTAAGGATTTCAGCAGCATCGCTCCGCAGACAGTTATGGGCGGAGAAGCTTATGATATCTTTACAGAAGAATGTCAGGCATATTTCGATGGGAATGAAGATTTGGATACGGTTATTTCGGATATGAGAAGCAGGGTTGATGAAGTACTACAGGAATAAAAGAGAACCCCAGAGGTGGAGAAAGCCTGTGTAGGCTTTCTCCTTCATAAAAAGAATAGGATAAGTGGTGGCAAATGCAGAAATTAAAAGAGATGTTATATCGTGATAAAATATGGGTATTGATTCTGCTGTTTCCCAACCTTCTTATTTTTCTGATTTTTACAGTGTTTCCAGTAGTGGCTACTTTGGGAATCAGCTTTACATCATGGGATCTGCTGGGAAGCATGGAATGGATTGGGATAAAGAATTATGTGGAATTGTTTCAGGATGAAACATTTCTGAAAGTGACTGGAAATACCTTTTATTTTACTGCAGTATCAGTTCCTTTGTGCCTGATCATTTCATTTCTGATGGCAGTTCTGCTTGACAGTAAGATTAAATTTTTAAAGTTATGGAGAGCGATCTATTTCCTTCCCGTTATTTCATCCATGGTGGTTGTAGCGATCGTTTGGAACTGGCTGTATAATCCGCAGTTTGGGCTGGTGAATTATTTCCTCAGCCTGATTGGAATAGAGGGCCCTGCCTGGCTGAGCGATACCACTTGGGCGATGCCGGCTGTCATCATAACCAATATATGGAAAAATATGGGCTATAATATGATGCTGTTTCTGGCAGGACTGCAGTCTATTTCCAACAATTACTATGAGGCGGCTGAACTGGATGGGGCGAATTTCTGGCAAAAGACCAGATATATTACACTTCCGATGATCTCCTTCACAACGTTGTTTGTTGTGATTACTTCGGTGATCGGGTCATTTCAGGTATTCGACCTGGTGATGATGATGACGGATGGAGGGCCGGCGAGAAGCACTTCCGTTATGGTTCATTATTTATACCAGAATGCGTTTTCCTATTTCAAGATGGGGTATGCTTGTGCGCAGGCCGTGGTTCTGACGCTGATCGTTTTGGTTCTGACCTTGCTGCAATTTAAGTTTGTCAGGGTAAATGATATTAGTGAGTAAGGGAGGGATGGATGATATGACGGGAAAAAGCAAACGAATGATATGGAATGGAGCGAAATATCTGTTTCTGATCCTGGGATCCTTTGTAATGATCATTCCCTTTGCCTGGATGATTTCCACTTCTTTTAAAGGGACATCGGAAATCTTCACATTTCCTCCGGTGTGGATTCCTAAAGAGCCAACGCTTCGAGGGTATGTCCGGCTTTTGACAAATAATCGGATGCCTTTTCTTGCATTCTTTAAAAATAGTCTGTTTATAACGGTAATTGTGGTAATCTTTCAGGTTTCCACAAGCGCGTGCGCGGGATATGCTTTTGCAAAACTAAAATTTAAAGGAAAACAAGTTCTTTTTATTGG